>NZ_JAUCGU010000004.1:0-173855 GCF_059916625.1 Chromobacterium sp. CCUG 76385 | reverse complement strand
TGGGTATCCATCATCACGCTCCTGGTGAGAGGCTTACTTCAGTGTAGTTACCAACTTACAATTGGGACATAGCCAAACAAAAAGCCGCCCGGGAAGGGCGGCTTGCGTATGCTGCCGGGTGGGATCAGGCTTGTTTGGCGGTTTCCTGATCGCGCAAGGCGCGGCGCAGAATCTTGCCGACGTTGGTTTTCGGCAGTTCCTGGCGGAATTCCACCAGCTTGGGCACTTTGTAGCCGGTCAGGTTCTCGCGGCAGTAGTGGATGATGTCCTTTTCGGTCAGCGCCGGGTCCTTCTTCACTACGAACACCTTGACCACTTCGCCGGATTTTTCGTCCGGCACGCCGATGCAGGCCACTTCCAGCACCCCCGGATGTCCGGCCACCACGTCTTCGATCTCGTTCGGGTAGACATTGAAGCCGGACACCAGAATCATGTCCTTCTTGCGGTCCACCAGTTTGACGAAGCCTTCCGGCGTGATCATCGCCATGTCGCCGGTGGCGAGGAAGCCGTCCGGCCCCAGCACCTTGGCGGTTTCGTCCGGGCGCTTCCAGTAGCCGCGCATCACTTGCGGACCGCGGATGCAAAGCTCGCCCTGTTCGCCCTGCGGCACAGGTTTGCCTTCGGCGTCGCGGATTTCGATTTCCGTCGACGGCACAGGCAGGCCGATGGTGCCGTTGTAGGCCTGCAGGTCCATCGGGTTGATGCAGGCGGCCGGGCTGGTTTCGGTCAGGCCGTAGGCCTCGGCCAGGGTGACGCCGGTGACAGTCTTCCATTTGTCGGCCACCGCTTTTTGCACCGCCATGCCGCCGCCCAGCGTCAGCCGCCAGGTGGAGAAGTCGAGCTTGGCGAATTCCGGATTGTTGAGCAGCGCGTTGAACAGCGTGTTGACGCCGGTGATGCAGGTGATCGGGTACTTGCGCAATTCCTTGATGAAGCCCGGGATGTCGCGCGGGTTCGGGATCAGCACGTTCAGCGCGCCCAGCTCGGTGAACACCATCAGGTTCGCGGTCAGCGAGAAGATATGGTACAGCGGCAGCGCGGTGACGATGACTTCCTGGCCTTCGCGCACCAGGGTGGAGACCCAGGCGCTGGCTTGCAGCATATTGGCGACGATGTTCTTGTGCAGCAGCTCTGCGCCCTTGGCCACGCCGGTGGTGCCGCCGGTGTACTGCAGGAAGGCGATATCGTCGTGCGTCAGCTGCACCTTGTCATACGGCTTGGCGCGGCCGGCAGCCAGCGCGTCGTTGAAGCCGATGTGGCCGGCGATATGCCATGGCGGCACCATCTTCTTGACCTTGCGCACCACGAAATTGGCCAGCTGGCGCTTGGGGAAGCCGAACATGTCGCCGATGGTGGCGATCACCACGTTCTTGATCTGGGTGCGCGGCAGCACCTGCTCCAGCACGTTGGCGAAGTTTTCCAGGATGACGATGGTTTCGGCGCCGGCGTCTTTCAGCTGGTGCTCCAGCTCGCGCGGGGTGTACAGCGGATTGACGTTGACCACCACCCCGCCGGCGCGCATGGTGCCGAAGACGGAAATGGGATATTGCAGCAGATTGGGCATCATGATCGCCACGCGATCGCCCTTCTTCACGCCGAGCTTGTGCTGCAGGAAGGAGGCGAACTGGCCGCTGAGGGCGTCCAGTTCCGAATAGCTGAGCACCTTGTCCATGCAGGCCATCGCCGGGCGGTCGCCGAACTTCTTGACGCTGCGGTCGAACACCTCGATGACCGACTGGAACTGATTGATATCGATCTCGTGGGCAACCCCAGCCTGGTAGTTTTTAAGCCACACCTTATCCATAAATCCGGGTTTCTCCGTCGTGCGGGTTTTAGCGAGCATCGCGCCAGCGCGCGCCGGCGGCGATCCGGTTTTAGCGAGTCGCTGTTTTTTTAATCGTTGTCTTCGCGGCCTGTGACGCTGGCCGCTGGGCTCAAACTGATGTTTGATTCGCGGTAATGTACCGTAACTGAAAAGCTCTCGCAAAAATTGTCTGGCATGGAGCCAGGCCGGGGCGGGGCGCCGGTCGGGCTTATCGGCGGTTTGCGATCATGTTCGGCGCGGCGCGGTTTGGGGGGCGATGAAGCATGTGCGGGTTGTGCCCGCCCTCAAGGCATGGCGGCTCCCGAGTCCGCATGGCTGGTTTTTGCCGGCGCGCGGCCAAAATGCCCTGGCAGCGAACGACCTGAGCGGCGGGTGTTTGCGGCGCGCGCTTTTCGGCGGAAAATGGCCGCCGGCGGACAAAGAACGCGGCCGGGCGCTTAGGTTTTCTTTTTTGCGGAAATAGGTTACAATCGCAGCGGTTAGGGATGGGCGTTTCGCCCATTTTTTATTTGTGGAAAAAGCAATGGATGTTCGTTTGCTGCTGGAAAACACCCTGCAGGGTTTCGGCTACGAGTTGGTCGATTTTGAAATGACCCCGGGTGGCGGTTTTCGCGTATTTCTCGACAAGCCCGGTGGCATCACCGTGGAAGACTGCGTGTTGGTGAGCAATCACCTGACTCGACTGTTCATGGTCGAGAACGTGGACTACGAGCGACTGGAAGTATCTTCGCCGGGCCTGGATCGTCCTTTGAAGAAGGAAGCCGATTTCGTCCGTTTCGCCGGTCAGCTCGCCAAGATCAAGACGCGGATGCCGATCGAGCAGCAGAAGAAATTTACCGGTCGTCTTGCCGGGGTCGAAGACGGCTCCGTGAAGCTGGATGTGGATGGCCGCATCGTGGTGATTCCGTTCGCCAACATCGACAAGGCTCGTCTCGAGCCTGAGTTTTGATGCCTGGACGGCGATAGCCCGCGCTAAAGGACAAAATTCGGAGAGGAATGCATGAGTCGCGAGATTTTGTTGCTGGTGGATGCCCTGGCGAGCGAAAAGAATGTCAGCAAGGATGTGGTGTTTTCCGCCCTTGAGATGGCGCTTGCCTCGGCAACCAAGAAAAAGTTTACCGATGACGAAATGGATGTGCGCGTCGAGATCGATCGCCACACCGGTCAGTACCAGACCTTCCGCCGCTGGCTGGTGGTGGAAGATGAGCTGCTGGAATCCGAAAGCAAGGAAATCGGCCTGGTCGATGCTCGCGAGCGTGATCCGCGCGTCGAACTGGGCGCCTATATTGAAGAACCGATGGAAGCGGTGGAATTCGGCCGCATCGGCGCGCAGACCGCCAAGCAGGTCATCCTGCAGCGCATCCGCGACGCCGAGCGCGAACAGCTGCTGAACGAATTCCTGCAGCGCCGCGAGCACCTGGTGATCGGCACCATCAAGCGCATCGAACGCGGCAATGCCATCGTCGAATGCGGCAAGCTCGAAGCCGTGCTGCCGCGCGATCAGATGATTCCGAAGGAAAACCTGCGCGTGGGCGACCGCGTCAAGGCCTACCTGCTGCGCATCGACCGCCAAGGCCGCGGCCCGCAACTGATCCTGTCCCGCACTTCGCCGGACTTCCTGGTCAAGCTGTTTGAGCTGGAAGTGCCGGAGATCGACGAGGGCATGCTGGAAATCCGTGCCGCGGTGCGCGATGCCGGCATGCGCGCCAAGATCGCGGTCAAGGCCAACGACGCCCGCATCGATCCGCAAGGCACCTGCATCGGCATGCGCGGTTCCCGCGTTCAGGCGGTGACGCAGGAACTGGCGGGCGAGCGCGTGGATATCGTGCTGTGGGCGCCGGAACCGGCTCAGTTCGTTATCAACGCGCTGTCGCCGGCTGAAGTCAGCCGCATCATGGTGGACGAAGACAATCACAGCATGGACGTGATCGTTGAGGAAGACCAACTGGCGCTGGCCATCGGCCGTAGCGGCCAGAACGTCAAGCTCGCTGCGGAGCTGACCGGCTGGTACCTGAACATCATGACCGTGACCGAGGCCGAAGAGAAGCATCAGGCCGAGGACGCCGCGCTGCGCCAGCTGTTCGTCAGCGCGCTGGGCGTGGAAGAAGACATCGCAGCCAAGCTGGTGAACGAAGGCTTTGCCGCGCTGGAAGAAGTGGCCTATGTGCCGCTGGAAGAAATGCTGGAAATCGAAGGCTTCAACGAGGAGCTGGTGGGCGAGCTGCGCAGCCGCGCCCGTGATGCGCTCCTGACTCAGGCCATTGCGTCCGAAGAGCAGGTCGAAAACGTATCGGATGACCTGAAGGACATGGAAGGCCTGGATGCCGAGCTGGTTCGCAAGCTGGCCGCAGGCGGCGTGAACACCCGCGACGATCTGGCCGACTTGGCTGTTGACGATCTGGTGGACATGACCGGCATGGAAGCGGAAGCTGCACGCGCAATCATCATGAAGGCGCGCGAACACTGGTTCAACCAGTAAGGCTTTCTCGGGAAGTATTTACGGAATTTGGGAAGACGAATGGTTTTGACGAATGTAAAACAATTTGCCAGTGAGATGAATCTCTCGCCGGAACGCCTGCTGGAACAGCTGAAGGCGGCCGGCGTGAGCAAGCGCTCGCCGGAAGACACCCTGTCGGCGCAAGACAAGTCCCAGCTCCTGGACTATCTGAAGCGTGCGCATGGCGCGCGCGAGGACGGCGGCATTACGCTGACCCGCAAGTCCACCTCCGAGGTGAAAAAAGCCGACGGCGGCACCGTGACTGTGGAAACCCGCAAGAAGCGCGTGGTGGCGCGTCCGGAAGAAGCCCCGCGCGCCGAAGCGCCGAAGCCGGCCGAACCGGCTCCCGCTCCGGCCGCCAAGCCTGCGGAAGCCAAGCCCGAGCCGAAGCCGGAGCCCAAGGTTGAGGCGAAGCCGGAAGTCAAGCCTGAGCCGAAGCCCGAGCCCAAGGTGGAAGCCAAGCCGGAACCTAAGCCCGAGCCGAAGCCGGCCGCCGCGCCGGCTCCGCGCACTGTCGCCTCCATCCTGTCGCCGGAAGAAATCGCCGCGCGTGAAGCCGAAGAGAAGCGTCAGGCCGCGTTCCGCGCCCGTCAGGAAGCGCTGATGCGCGAAAAGATCGAGCGCGAGGAACGTCGCCAGGCTGCCAAGCTGGCGGCTTCGCAACCGGCTCCGGCGCCCGCTCCGGTCGTCGAGCCGCCGCGCGAAGAGCGCCGCGACGAGCGTCGTCCGGCCCCGGCTGGCGACAACCGCGGTCCGCGCGGCAACGATAACCGCGACAACCGTGGCCCGCGCCCGGCAGGTGCCGGTGATCGCGGTCCGCGCCCGGCAGGCGCTGGCGATCGTGGCCCGCGCCCAGCTGGCGCCGGTGATCGTGGTCCGCGTCCGGCAGGCGCCGGCGATCGCGGCCCGCGTCCGGCTGGCGACAACCGTGGTCCGCGCCCGGCTGGCGATAACCGCGGCCCGCGTCCTGGCGTGGCCGGCGCGCCTGGCGCCCCGACTGTGCCGGCGACGGTTGCCGGTCGCCCGGATGCCAAGAAGGGCGGCGGCAACAAGAAGGGCGGCGATCGCTGGGATGAAGGCAAGAAGGGCGGCCGCGGTCTGAAGACCAAAGGCGGCGATGCCGGCAACGACTGGAAGTCGCGCGGCGGCAAAGGCAAGAACAAGCAGAACAATCAGCACGCCTTCCAGGCGCCGACCGAACCCATCGTGCATGAGGTTCTGGTGCCGGAAACCATCACCGTGGCCGAACTGGCCCACCGGATGGCCGTGAAGGCGGTTGAAGTGATCAAGACCCTGATGAAGATGGGTATGATGGTCACCATCAACCAGGTGCTGGATCAGGAAACCGCGTTGATCGTGGTGGAAGAAATGGGCCACATCGGTAAGGCCGCTCAGGCGGACGATCCGGAAGCCTACCTGGAAGTGACCGGCGGCGAGACCGTCGAAGTGGTGGAAAAGCCGCGCTCCCCGGTGGTGACCGTGATGGGCCACGTGGACCACGGCAAGACCTCGCTGCTGGACTACATCCGCCGCGCCAAAGTGGCGGCGGGCGAAGCCGGCGGCATTACCCAGCACATAGGCGCTTACCACGTGGAAACCCCGCGCGGCATGATCACCTTCCTCGATACCCCGGGTCACGAAGCGTTTACCGCGATGCGTGCCCGCGGCGCCAAGGCTACGGACATCGTGGTGCTGGTGGTGGCGGCCGACGACGGCGTGATGCCGCAGACGATCGAAGCGATTCACCACGCCAAGGCGGCCAAGGTGCCGATGGTGGTGGCGGTCAACAAGATCGACAAGCAAGGCGCCAACCCCGAGCGCATCCGCCAGGAACTGGTATCGCATGAAGTGGTGCCGGAAGACTGGGGCGGCGATACCCAGTTCGTCGAGGTGTCGGCCAAGATGGGCCTGAACATCGACGCGCTGCTGGAAGCCATCCTGCTGCAGGCCGAAGTGCTTGAGTTGAAGGCGCCGGTGGAAACCCTGGCCAAGGGCATCATCGTCGAGGCTCGCCTCGACAAGGGCCGTGGTCCGGTTGCCACCCTGCTGGTTCAGTCCGGCACGCTGCGCAAGGGCGATGTGGTTCTGGCTGGCACGGCATTCGGCCGCGTCCGCGCCATGATGGACGAAAACGGCAAGGCCATCGAATCGGCCGGTCCGGCCATCCCGGTGGAAATCCTGGGCCTGTCCGACGTGCCGCTGGCCGGCGAAGACGCCATGGCGCTGGCCGACGAGAAGAAGGCGCGTGAAATCGCCCTGTTCCGAGCCGGCAAGTTCCGCGACGTGCGTCTGGCCAAGCAGCAGGCCGCCAAGCTGGAGAATATGTTCGCCCAGATGTCCGAAGGCGAGGTGCAAACCCTGTCCATCATCATCAAGGCGGACGTGCAAGGTTCGTACGAAGCGCTGGCCGGCAGCCTGCAGAAGCTGTCCACCGAAGAAGTTCGCGTGGCCATCCTGCACTCCGGCGTGGGCGGCATCAGCGAATCCGACGTCAACCTGGCGATCGCCTCCAAGGCCATCATCATCGGCTTCAACACCCGCGCCGATTCCGCCGCGCGCAAGCTGGCGGAGAACGAGGGCGTCGACATCCGTTACTACAACATCATCTATGATGCGGTGGACGAGGTGAAGGCCGCGCTGTCCGGCATGCTGGCGCCGGAGAAGAAGGAACAGATCCTGGGTACGGTCGAAATCCGCCAGGTGATCTCGGTTTCCAAGGTGGGCAATATCGCGGGTTGCATGGTGACCGACGGCATGATCAAGCGTTCCGCTTCGGTCCGTCTGATCCGCAACCATGTGGTGGTGCACACCGGCGAACTGGAATCGCTGAAGCGCTTCAAGGACGACGTGAAGGAAGTCAAGCAAGGCTACGAATGCGGCCTGATGCTGAAGAACTTCAACGACATCCAGGAAGGCGACCAATTGGAAGCGTTCGAAATCGTCGAAGTTGCGCGCTCTCTGTAATTGAGACGCCAAGGGCGGGCGCCGGTCTGACCGAAAGGTCGGCGGGCGCTCGCCTTTTTCATGTTTGCGCCACGAAACCCACGAAAAACACGAACAAACCAGCCCGAGGGCAGCAATGACAAGACTGGCTTGGAGTGAACGCGCTTGCGCACGGTTTTGAGCATCGGTCTCGTGATTGTGTTTCGTGTTTTCCGTGGTTTTCGTGGCTAAAGCGGTTCTGTGAATCGCAAGGTAACGATTGGAATCATCATGGCCAAAGCCAAAAAAGGTTTTTCCCGCTCGGACCGCATCGCCGAGCAAATCCAGCGCGAGCTGGCCGAGCTGACCCGCAAGGGACTGAAGGATCCGCGCGCCGGCTGGATCACCATCACCCAGGTGGAGGTGACCCGCGACTACTCGCACGCCAAGGTGTATTACACGGTGATGGTGGAGTCCACCCGCGAAGCGACTCAGGAGGCGCTGGACAGCTCCGCCGGCTACCTGCGCAACGAGCTGGGCCGCGCGATCAAGATTTTCAGCATTCCGCAGCTGCACTTCGTCTATGACGACTCGGTCGAGCGCGGCATGCACCTGACCAGCCTGATCAACCAGGTGGCGCGCGAAGACGCGGAGAAGTTCGGCGATGTCGCCGACGGCGAGCCGGGCGAGGGCAAGGCCGAATGAGCAAGCCGCGCAGCAACCGCCGCCACATCGATGGCGTGCTGCTGATCGACAAGCCCTACGACATCTCCAGCAACAACGCGCTGCAGAAGGCGCGCTGGCTGCTGAACGCCGCCAAGGCCGGCCACACCGGCGTGCTGGACCCGCTGGCCACCGGCCTGCTGCCGGTGTGCCTGGGCGAGGCCACCAAGTTTTCGTCCTACCTGCTGGATGCCGACAAAGGCTACCGCGCGACGGTCAAGTTCGGCGTGGTGACGACCACCGGCGACGTGGAGGGCGAGGTGGTGTCCGAGCGCCCGGCGAACTTCAGCCGCGAGCAGCTGGAGGCCGTGCTGGAACGCTTCCGCGGCGAAATCAGCCAGGTGCCGCCGATGTATTCCGCGCTGAAGCACCAGGGCAAACCGCTGTACGAATATGCCCGCGCCGGCATCGAGGTGCCGCGCGAGGCGCGCCAGGTCACCATCCGCAAGCTGGAGCTGTTGTCGTTCGACGGCGTATCGGCCGAGATCGACGTGCTGTGCACCAAGGGCACCTATATCCGCACCTTGGGTTGCGATATCGGCGAGGCGCTCGGTTGCGGCGCGCATTTGACCGCGCTGCGCCGCACCGCGACCGGCGGTTTCACGCTGGACCAGTCGCATCTTTTGGCGGATCTGGAGCAGCTGGACATGCCGGCGCGCGAGGCGAAGCTGTTGCCGGCCGACGTGCTGGTTGCGCACTTTCCACAGGTCGAGCTGCCCGATGGCGAGATCGGCAAGTTTATGCACGGCCAACCCGTGCGTTTTGAACAAAAGTGTGAGAAAATGCAGCGTTTCCGGGTTTACCATCAGGTGACGCGGAAATTCGTGGGGCTGGGCGAGGCTCGCGGCGATGGCCGCTTGCATCCGATCCGGCTCCTGGCGAACCAGGCCCAGGCCTGATCCGTCGCTTACCGGAGTGTGGAATGGGTTGGGTTTTCCGGCTCGCCGCACTTGTCGGGTTTTCAAACCCCCTACTGAAACTGGAGTAATCCAAATGGCAATGACCGCCGCTCAAAAAGCAGAAATCGTTAAAAGTTTCCAACGCGCTGAAGGCGACACTGGTTCGTCCGAAGTGCAGGTTGCCCTGCTGACCGCACGCATCAACGACCTGACCCCGCACTTCAAAGCCAACACCAAGGACCACCACAGCCGTCGTGGCCTGCTGAAGCTGGTTAGCCGTCGCCGCCGTCTGCTGGACTACCTGAAGGGCACTGACGCTGATGCTTACCGCGCGCTGATCGCCCGCCTGGGCCTGCGCAAGTAATCGGTATCCGGTTCTGAAAAAGTCGCAGCTTGCTGCGACTTTTTCACACCGACAGCTTCGCGAGTTCTAATTGTCGTGACAACGGGGGGAGCCTCTACAAATTCAGATCTAGCCGCAGGTCCGAATTTTTAGGGGTTCCCGTTGTTTTTTTCCGGCTCGCGATTTTTACAATCGAACCAAGATAAAGGGAAACCCTCGTGTTCAATAAGATCACCAAAACCTTCCAGTTCGGCCGTCAAACCGTCACCCTGGAAACCGGTGAAATCGCCCGCCAGGCGTCCGGTTCCGTCGTCGTCACCGTTGACGACACCGTTGTGATGGTCAACGTGGTGGGCGGCAAGTCCGTCAAGCCGGGCCAAGATTTCTTCCCGCTGACCGTGGACTACCTGGAGCGCACCTACGCCGCCGGCAAGATCCCGGGCGGCTTCTTCAAGCGCGAAGGCAAGCAGTCCGAGAAGGAAGTGCTGACCAGCCGCCTGATCGATCGCCCGATCCGTCCGCTGTTCCCGGAAGGCTTCTATCATGACGTGCAGATCGTCGCCACCGTGCTGTCGCTGAATCCGGAAGTGGATTCCGACATCCCGGCGATGATCGGCGCTTCGGCCGCTCTGGCCATTTCTGGTCTGCCGTTCGCCGGCCCGATCGGCGCCGCCCGCGTCGGTTACATCAATGGCGAATACGTGCTGAACCCGACCAAGTCCGAGCTGCAAACTTCGCAGATGGACCTGGTGGTGGCCGGTACCCAACGCGCCGTGCTGATGGTGGAGTCCGAAGCCAAGGAACTGTCCGAAGCCGTGATGCTGGGCGGCGTGGTGTTCGGCCACGAGCAAATGCAAGCCGCGATCAAGGCCATCAACGAGCTGGCCGACGAAGTCAATCCGGTCATGTTCGACTGGGCCGCTCCGGCCAAGGACGAAGCGCTGATCGCTCAGATCCGCGGCATCGCCGGCGACAAGCTGGCCGAAGCCTTCCGTCTGCGTCAGAAGCAAGCCCGCACCGTCGCCATCAACGAAGCCTGGGATGCCGTCAAGGCCGCGCTGATCAACGAAGACACCGACACGCTGAAGGCCAACGAAATCAAGGGCATCTTCAAGAGCCTGGAAGCGGAAATCGTACGCGGCCAGATCTTGGCCGGCGAGCCGCGCATCGACGGCCGCGACACCCGCACCGTGCGCCCGATCAGCATCCGCAACAACCTGCTGCCGCGCACCCACGGTTCCGCCCTGTTCACCCGCGGCGAAACCCAGGCGCTGGTTGTGGCCACGCTGGGCACCAAGCAGGACGAGCAGATCATCGACGCGCTGGCCGGCGAATACACCGAACGCTTCATGCTGCACTACAACTTCCCGCCGTACTCCACCGGTGAAGCCGGCCGCATGGGCCCGCCGAAGCGTCGCGAAATCGGCCACGGCCGTCTGGCCAAGCGCGCGCTGGTCGCCGTGCTGCCGCCGGAAACCGAGTTCGGCTACTCCATGCGCGTCGTGTCGGAAATCACCGAATCCAACGGCTCCTCGTCGATGGCTTCCGTCTGTGGCGGCTGCCTGTCGCTGCTGTCCGCCGGCGTGCCGCTGAAGGCGCACGTGGCCGGTATCGCCATGGGCCTGATCCTGGAAGGCAACCGCTTCGCCGTGCTGACCGACATCCTGGGCGATGAAGATCACCTGGGCGACATGGACTTCAAGGTAGCGGGCACCGCCGAAGGCATCACCGCGCTGCAGATGGACATCAAGATCCAGGGCATCACCAAGGAAATCATGCAGGTTGCGCTGGATCAGGCCAAGGAAGGCCGTCTGCACATCCTGGGCCTGATGAAGGAAGCCGTGGACGGCCCGCAAGAGCTGTCCGCCCACGCGCCGCGTCTGTACGTGATGAAGATCAACCCGGAGAAAATCCGCGAAGTGATCGGCAAGGGCGGCGAAACCATCCGCGCCATCACCAAGGACACCGGTTGCGAGATCAATATCGAGGAAGACGGCACCATCACCATCGCTTCGGTCAGCAACGAGGGCGCGGAAGCGGCCAAGAAGCGCATCGAAGAGATCACCGTTGAAGTGGAAGTGGGCAAGGTGTACGAAGGCACCGTGGTCAAGATCCTCGACAACAACGTCGGCGCCATCGTCTCCATCCTGCCGGGCAAGGATGGTCTGGTTCACATCTCGCAGATCGCCAACGAGCGCATCAAGAATGTGTCCGACCACCTGAAGGAAGGCCAAGTGGTGAAGGTCAAGGCCATCGAAATGGACGACCGCGGCCGCATCCGCCTGTCCATCAAGGCCCTGCTGGAAGAAGAAGCGAAAACCGCCCAGGCGACTGCTGATTCCTTTGGTCTGAAGACGCAGTAAGCTTTTCTTGACTTAGCCCTGTTTGCAGGGCTGTACAGGAAAAACCCCGCTATGCGGGGTTTTTTTATTTGAATCCAAAGAAGTTGATTACATATTTTTTGGCGAGCTATTATTAACCCTGCAGCAATCATCTATACAGTAGTGTGTTTTAAAATCAATGTTAAGTCATATTTGCATGCCGAATTAAACTGCTGGAGTGTGGTAGATAATTTAGATGCTGTGATTTTGAGCTTTCCTTTCAATGGGCTGCGATTGTATTAAGAATGAAAACGCATCTTGGAAGATATTGAATTTTGATAGGTATTAATATTGTAGAGTAAGAGCGCGTAAGGTTGTATCGGTAAGGTTTTTTAAGAAGTAAGAATGATAATTAATTTATGATTTTGATAAGTATGTGAGAAAATTTTCATGTGAGTTAAATATTTAATTCGCAATTTCCTTATTATCTATCAATGTGGAGCAATTATTATGGATGAGAAGTTTGTACAAACAGTTGCAAGCGTTAACTATAACAGAGGTGTCTTTTCCCTTCATTTTGTTGGGCATGATCATGATAAGCTCGCATATGGAAAAGAGAAGGAGGATGTCGCCCAACTTGTTTTGAAGCAAATAGTTCATATGCCTGCAGCCGGCTTCATGTATATGGTAGCGATTGTCAAAAGTATGCTGGAAGACCCTAGAATGGAAGAGGAAATAAAGAAAATGATTTCGACGGGCATGATAAACGCAACGCCAGATACTGAGGGTGTGCCTGTATTCGCTGACCTTGTGTGAAAAAAAATAACCGCCAAAAAATGATAGGAGTAAATGATTAAATTGTGGCAACGATTTATCAGGCAGGTAAGCTGAATCAATCGCAAAAACAGGCCATGTTGGGTGGGGTAATGTTGTTAAGTCAATATTCCCCGCTGCACCGAAGGTACTCAGTGGCGGAGTGGCAGCATAGAATCATCCCGGCATTTGATTTAGACCAATTTTGCTACTATGAAGACGATCAAGGACGCCCAGTTGCTTTTTGCAACTGGGCTTTTGTTTCTATTCAGGTGAGAAAGATTTTGCTGTCAGGATCTAGGGATTTAATAGAGACTGATTGGCAATCAGGCGATTTTATCTTTATACCAGAGATGATTGCCCCATTTGGTCATGCTCGTGCTGTGGTACGTGATTTACGTCAAAGAGTATTTTCTTCAAAAAAAGGCCAGCGAGTCTGTACTGTGCGAGGCACTATTCATCCAGATCTGGGTGCATGTGCACGAAAAGTACAATGGTTTTCAATTTGAAAGAAGAATAGGAAGGTAGTTTATGGGTAAGAGCGTCTGGAGAAGTGTTGAATATTTTTTCACGGGTAATTATGTTGCTGACGATGATGATAATACGATTAATGCGATAGGGTTCGGTGGCGTCATTCACGCTTATGGCGGTAATGATCAGATTACAGTGGGATCAATAGGTGCAACCGTTTATACAGGGACTGGCGATGATATCGTAAATGCCGGTGCTGCATATTTGAAGGTGTTTGATGATAGTGGTGCGTTGACGGTACGAGGTGCTGCAGGTTACGTTGCAATTGAAAAAACGCAGTCAGGCAATATAGATTTCAGTGGATTGAGTGGTGCTGTATCGATACTGCACTTTGGGCATAGTGGAGATATTAATTATCAAGGCGCTGCATTGGCTAATTGGCTAGCAAGGCGGGGTTTTTCAGGTAATGTCTTTTTCTCAGGAGCAGGCGGGTATAACCAAATCAGCCATCATACTGATAATGGTGATTTACGATTCAATGGAGCAGGAGCTGCAAATCAGCTAGAGCGCCGATGGTTTCAGCGCTATCAAGGATCTAGTGGAGACATATTTTTTACTGGTGCAGGTGCTGCCAATATCATTACCTCAAGTGTAGAGTCCGGCAGGGTTAATCTGCATGGTGCAGGAGCATATAACCGCGTTCTGCGTCAGGGGCGAGAGGGCGATATCGATTTCAGAGGCGTGGGCGGATGGAATGAGCTATTTCGGCTTTGTTATGAGGAGGATGATTTCCATCGCACGCGCGGTGATATCCATTTTTCAGGAGCTGGGGGGTACAATCGAATTGTATCGGATGTGGCCAATGGAAATATTCACTTTCAGGGAGTGGGGGGATTTAATCATATTACCCGTAGGGGGGCAGATGCTGGTAATCCATTAGACTCTGTGGGTGCTGAGTCTATTCGTTTGATTAGTGGTAAATGGGGTGATCAGGAAAGGCAAGTTTCGGCCATTAAATCAACGGTTAACTTAAATACTTATATTTTTGCTATTTACGAACATGGTTTTACCAAGGTCAATCAGATTGAGTTGTTGAACGATCCTGATAGCGGCAAGCTGCGGTACTTTTCTACATCGTGGTATCGAACTGGAGATCATCTCAATCAACTCAGTGATATGCATATTGGAGAGCAAACTGGATTTACACCAACGAAAAGAAATGGGGTCGGGTGGGCGTATAAGCTGACAGGCCTTACTTATGAACATCAGAAGGCTGTGCAAGTCCGGGCGGTAGAGAGTGAGGTTAAAAAGGATCAATGGATAAGTTATGGTGGAGGGCTAAAACAGGCTGTAAATAGTATCGAGATTGTTTCCGCAAAAATAGGAAGTGTAGGAGGTGGCTATGTAGATGGTGGTGTGACTGTTGATGCGGTGAGATCGGCTGCTCAGCCCAGTTGTTATATCTTTGCAAGATATGAAAGTAATTATACTAAGGTAGTTAAGCTGGAGCTTGTTAATGATGCTGTAACCGGTGAGGTTAGATACCGAACGAGCGCTTGGAGAAAGACGGGAAATCATATTGCTTCTATTGCTGAAGAAATTATTGGTGAATCAAATGGATACAGTGCGCTGAATCAAGGTGAGTATGAAATCAGCGACCTTCATTATCGGATCAACACCGTGACCGCCCTATCGGGAAGTTTGTCGCAAGTGCAAAACTATTCTGTAAATGATTTCGCAGAGCGTCCGCGGAGGGTAGGAAATACTGAAGGCAATATTATTTTTGAAGGTGCCGGCGGGGGAAATCTGATTGAGTCGGATGTGACGCAAGGGGACATTCATTTCAGTGGGGCGGGTGCGGCCAATGTGGTTATCAAGAAGGGCCAATTGGGGGATCTGGTATTTCGTGGCGCGGGTCTGGCAAATGTGTTGCTGCATCTAGGCGCACAAGGACGCATGGATGTGTATGCGGCAGGCGCAGCGAATGTATTGATCAGGCGTGGTGATGGTAGTTATCTTGCGCGTCTGCTGGCGTATGGAAATATCTCTGTTCATCATGGTAATGGCGATGGCCAGGTATTGATGCTGGGTGGATTTAATAGCCATACTCATATCGGCAGCGGACGTGGGCGTTGGATGGCTGCCGGCGGCTTAAATGTATTTACCAAAGTGGGATCGGGAGCCGTAGATGCCGTAATGGCAGGCGGCGGCAATGTGCTTTCTGTTTTGGGCGGCGGTGATTTAGCTGCTGGCCTGCTGGGCGGCGCTAATGTCGTTAGCCATATTCACCTGGGGAATGGAGAGGCGGATACCCGTGTAGTTGCTTTGGGTGGCGCTAATGTTTTGACTAAACATGGTGATGGGAAGCTACAGGCGATGTTGGGTGGCCAGCTCAATGTGTTGACCCATATAGGACAGGGTGAAACCCAGGCGATCATGCTTGGGGCGGCTAATGTGCTGACTAAGGTGGGCGACGGTGATCTGAGCGCCGTCATGCTGGCTTGGGGCAATGTGCTAAGTCATGTTGGCGATGGTCGCACGCTAGGCGTGATGGCCGCAGCGGGCAATATCTTTACCAAGGTGGGCGGTGGTACTTCGATTGCCGCGATGGTTGGGGCTGGCAATGTATTCACCCATATTGGACAGGGCGATGCCTGGGCATTGATGGGCGGTGTGCTCAATGTTTTCACCAAAGTAGGCGATGGAAAAGCGCTGGCTTTGATGATAGCCAAGGGCAATATCTTTACTCATGTCGGCAATGGCCTGACCGTAGCGCTGATGCTGGCAAAGGGCAATGTGGCCACCAAGGTTGGGGATGGCATGACATTGGCCGCCATGATTGGCGGCGCTAATGTGTTCAGCCAGATTGGCCATGGCGAAACGTTTGCCGCAATGATAGGCAAAGCCAATGTCTTGACCAAGGTCGGCGATGGTTTGACTGCCGCGCTGATGGCGGGCAAGGCCAATGTTTTCACGCAAGTGGGGCATGGCATCAGCCTTGGCTTGTTTGCAGGCGATTTCAACCTGATGACGAAAGTTGGCGATGGCGCGACGCTGGCTGCGGCGTTCGGAAAAGCCAATGTCATGACCCATGTAGGCAGCGGCATTACCGGGGTTTTGGCATTGGGCAAAGCCAATATCGTTACCAAGGTGGGTGATGGATTGCTTGGGGTATTGGCCAAGGCTGAAGCCAATGTGGTGACCCATGTAGGCAACGGCGTTACTGCTGCTTTGTTGTTGGGCAAGGGCAATGTGCTGACCAAGGTAGGGAATGGCGCCACCGTGGGGCTGTTGGTTTCCGACGTGGGCAATGTGCTGACCCAAGTAGGAGACGGCCTGCAAATTGGCTTTGCCAAAGGCAAAGCCAACCTGATGACCAAGGTGGGAGCTGGCGATCAAATTGTCGCAGCCTGGGGCGAGCTGAATGTATTGACCCATGTAGGCGATGGTTTGGGTGTTCGAGCGGCCAAGGGGCGAGCCAATGTATTGAGTAAGATAGGCCAGGGTGGCCAGCTCAGCATCGTGCAGGGTGAGGCCAATGTGGTGACCCATATTGGCGATGGTGACGATTATGTAGGCGCCTGGGGGCGCGCCAACGTGGTGACCAAGGTGGGTGCTGGACGTCAGGTCACATTGGCGAAAGGCGAGGCTAATATCATCACCCAGGTGGGGCAGGGCGATGGCTACCAGGCCTTGCTGGGGCGTGCCAACCTGGTGACCAAGGTGGGCGATGGTATTCAGGTTACGGCAGCTAAAGGCGAAGCGAATGTTGTCACGACTGTAGGAGATGGGCTGAGCGTCACCGCCGTTTACGGCAAGCTCAACAGCAACATCAAAGTGGGAAGCGGCGCCAGCGTCAATGTCGCCTGGGGCGACTACAACCTGAATACCCAATGGGGCGACGGCCTCAATGTGGCGGTGATGAAGGGAAAGGGTAATGCCAACATCCAGATTGGCGACGGCCTGATGATCAGCGCCGCTTATGCGCGGAATAACGTTGTGGTCAAAGTCGGCAATGGCGACTTCTATTCTCTCGCGGTAGCCAGCAGCAATACGGCTAGCAATAAGTTGGCGGAGTTGTTTGGCAATATCAAACAAACCTTGTTGGGTGCGGGGGCCAGTCAGGCCATCAATTATCTGGTGCAGGGAGACGAGGGCGAAACTTCGGGTGTATCTCGCCAGGGACGGGGAGGATTCCGGTTGCCGGGACGGCAGAGCCGGACCGGAGCCGAAGAGGAAAGCCTTGGCGTAGAGCTGACGGAAGTCCAGCAGTTGCAAGGTTTTCGTTTGGATGAGATTGGCCAGACCGATTCAAGCTTGGCCAGTGACCTGCGTGGCCAGGTTTCACGGCCGCAGGATGTGGACGAGGCACAGCACGCCAGCCGCTTATCGATAGACGAGCAAGGCGCTGAGCAAACTAATCTGATCGTCAACGGCGATTTCGAACAAGAGGGCCATGGCTGGCAATCCACTCATGGCATCGAGGCTTGGCTGGGCGCCGGTGTATACGGGCTTTCGGCTGAAGCTAAATATGGCCAATTCTCCAGCGAACTGTCCACTGACCGCAATACTACGATTTATCAGGATCTGGATGGCCTGCGTAGCGGGCAGACCATTACATTGGATTTTGACTTTGCTCGCCGTCTGCATGCTGGCCTGGAGCACGGTATCGAAGTACGCTGGAACAATGTCCTGGTTTTCAGCAGTCAAGGCGATGCCGCCGAGTGGCAACACAAGCAATTACAACTTGCCGCCGTGACGGGACGCAATCGCATCTCCTTTAGCGGTACGGGGCCTGAGAACAGCCTGGGGTATGTGATCGATAATGTCGCCGCCTATGCCGAGTCGATGCCGGATCTCAACGTGCCGAGCGCGGGAGCGCAGGCGAGTCAGGACCAAGCCGCAGCAGAGCGTGACCAGCAGCGCCTTGAACAAGAAAAAGAACGTCAGTTGGCGGATATCGAAGGCAGCCTGAGGCAACTGGAAGCAAGCGATGAACAGCAATTATCGCGTAATGGTGATTGGCTGCGGGATGTCTTGAGTGAAGAGGCCGAAGCGGTGACATCACGCTTGGGCCAGTTGACGCGCGGACTGGAATCGTTTGCCGCACAAAGACAGGAAGGTGGTTCTGGCCACGCTTGGCGGGATCGTTTTGCTGGCGAGCTGCCGAAGGATGTCCAGGAGCAGTTGGCGAGGGCGCAGACGGCGGCATCCGATGCACTGAACAGCGTAGACCAGCAGCATCAGAGGCAGCAAGCAGAGCGCCAAGCAGCCTTGCAGAAAAGCGAGAGAGGGCGTCGGCGAAGCGAGGAGGCCCGATTGCTCGGCCAGGATCAGACACAGGCTGCGGCTGCTCAGGGCGAGGCGCAGGCGTCACAGGCGCAGAGCAGGCAGCAACAAGCGCAGGCCAGGCAAGAGCAGGCTAACCAAGATGTGGAGCAGGCCCGCCATCGCGGTGCGCAATCAGCGGAAGAAAGTCGTCAAAAAGTGAGTCAAGCGGCTTCCGATGCCAAGAGTGTGCAACAACAAGGCGATGCCAAGCCGGAGCGCGTGGTTCGCAGCGCCGCAGTGGTCGAGCCCCAGCGCGCTGATGCGGCGGAGCGGGATGAAACGACCGAGGCCGGCGAGGTGGATGAATTCGATGGCGAGGCGGGCGGCACCGAAAACCCCGGCCAGATTGCGCCAGAGTTGGGTGGGTTGGCTGATGCCAGAGCCGCGGTCAATCGCTTGCAGATCAATGCAGGCTTGAGAGCTAGGTCACGCTCTTACCTCGGAAAGGCTCAACCGGTTCGGCAGGCCCCTGCTTCGCGGGATGAGGGGGGCGTCGCTGGAGATCTTGAAGGTTTAGGCAAGGATGGAGATGCAGGAGACGTGCCGGCCGATCAGGTACTGCAGAGGCAGGTATCCACAATACGGGATCAAATGGAACCAGGTTCTCAAGCCATAAAGGAATTGAGAATAGGTGTCAGCTTCCGTACCGATGGCAATGGCAAAGCGCATATAGAACATGATTTGAAAGCGATTGAATCGCTGAACCAGCTAAAGAATAAAAATGGCGATCCTCTTTTCCCTTTCAAAATAGTGCCAGTTACTTTGCCTGTTGGTGCTAGGGGTCCCGTGACGCCCTCGCGTGATGCTGCTTGGACCGATCTGGATAATATTAACTTGTTATATATTCCCGGTGCGCCAACTGCAAGTGATATTCAAGTTGGCTCTTCATCACCGTCTTCGCCTTCACACCAGGAAGAGTTGAACCTAAATCGTCCAGTGCGCCCAGAGCCACCAAGTATGCCTAAGGAACCAATTGCTCCAGAGCCGTTAGCAAGCAAGAAACAGCAGAATGCATACAAATCTCAACTAGCACAATATCAAAAGCAATTAGCTCAATACCAGCGACAGCTGGCCCAGTACGAGACACAAGTCGCTAAATACGAGCGCATCAATGGCGAACATCAAAGTCGTAGCACCTATGAGTTACGTCTATTGGAAATAGCAAGAGCGCGTGGTATTCCGATCATAGCTGTCTGTGCGGGTTCTTGGCGATTGCTTGAACTTTATGGCGGCGAGGTTCGGACATTGCGGCGCAGCAGCAGCCGGGATCAACACAAGGCGAGCAATCCAGCGGAAACGTGGCAATTGGAACACGAACTAAGGCTTATGGATGGTAAGGTTATAAGCCAGTTAATGGAGACTCAGGAAGGAGGTGATTCAAAGATCACGGGTATTAACTCTACTCATTGGGCGGTCCCTACTTATGATGATACTCCAGAAGGACGGAAACTAAGGGATGGCACCGGAACACCATCACGATGGTTGAGTATCTCGGCGGAGGATCCCAATACTTTGACGGTTGAAGCCTTTGAGTCGCGCTATGGAGTGCCGGTCATGGGCTTGCAATGGCATCCAGAAGCTTATCTGCCAGGGATGCTTGGTGAAATGTCAGGTACGGAGGAGGCCCGGGCGCTCAGCCGCGCAATTTTTGAATACATGGTGTTTTCTGCTAAAACGGCTCAGCAGCGTGCTGAACTGGTTGCTTCGCTCAACAAGCACTTCGAACAGCGTGAGCACGGTGACACCTCAAAGCCTAATCGTGTTCCGGATACTGAAGAATTGGAGAGTTTGGGGGCGACGAGCGGCCTCAGGAGTGAGCGGCAAGAATCTGCTGAGGAAGTGGAGAAGACGCCATTGGATGGCCTGATCACGCGCCAAGCATTGCAACAGGAGGCTTCGGTATTCGCCAAGCGCATTGGCCCATCCTATCGAGCGATTCTGGACGGTCTGGAACGGCTACCCACGGTCGGTGGCGACACGCAACTGGCTGAAGGCCTGGCCTTGCATCAGCGGCTTAGCCGTTATCTGGCGGAGCATCCCACGTCCGGGCGCAATCCGGCTTTGGGCCGGCTACGCGCCCAATTGGAAGAAAAGTTGTTTGCAGGCGACATGCTGTCGCGGCGAGAGGATTTGCTGGCAGTCGCGAAGGAGAGCCCTCAACTGGCCGTACGTCTGTATCAATTGGCGCGAGAGACTGCGCGTAGCGGCGACAGCGAATTGACCACTGCCGCGCTGGCCTGGGCTCGCGCGGATTCCACTGCGGCTCTCGCGCGCCTCAATGCCTTGGTTGATGCGGAGCCGGGCAAGACTTGGCGAGCCGATAGTGGAGAGTTGGCCAGCTTTGCGGATGATGTGCGGCGAGCGACGGGCCGCGTGGTCGATACCGTCGATAGCGATGCGCTTGCGCCTTCGACCGAGACCACACATGCCGAGCGGACGCGCCCCAGGCCATCGGGCGCTTCAAGCGGACGGGTTGAGTTTATTGATCGGTTGATGCAACAGCCCGATGCAGACCTGGAGCGTTTTCTGCTGCGTAAGAATCCGGAGCTCAAGCCCTTGTGCGACTACGTGTTCCGTGACGTGGATTTGCCGGACGGTCGCTTTGGCCGGATCACATCCCAGTTTGTGTCCAAGCAGCATTTATTGGCATTCAGTGTGGCATCCAATCTGGGTAACTTCGCGGTCAGCGCGCGCGAAGCCGGCGCGCTGACGCTGGAACGCCTGGCGGATGGCGCGGCGGCCAAGGGGCACGACATCCTTGAAAAAACGGTCAAGGGCAGCTCCTTGAGCAGCGCTTATGGCGCGGAGGGGGCGCAAAAGCTGGTCTGGCTGCAGGAGCTGGGGCTGGCGGGGCTGGTTGGGCACTGGGATCCGGAAACCAAAGCGCTGCTCGGTTTTTATGTGACGCCGGAGCTGTATGCTCAGCGCGACTCCGCAGATGAGGCGGAGCGAGCCGTGGGGCAACGGGTTCTGCGCGTCGATGCCGATCATTATTATTTCCCGGTTGACATCAGTGATTTTGCGTCCGTACGCAGCAGCACAGCGCTGCTGCGCGAAAGCCCGCAGTGGCAGCAAAAGATGTATACCGGCGACTACGACCTGCATGACATGGTCAGTTTTAGCGGCCGCGCGCACTCCGTGCCCAGCAGCAGCCAGACAGAGCGCTTCATCCGCGACATGCTGAATGCCGCGGTGGCGGCTAAAGACGAGAGCCGGCCCTTGCGCCGCGGTTCACACCATACCGTGCAGCATGGCCCTCAAGTTAGCTACCCGGCCCATATGGGCGCGCATGAACAAGGCGTGCCGCTGGTGGGCGCCGTGGCCAATCCATCCTTCCCATTGGCCTTGTGCGATAGAGGCGTATGGCAGCCGATTGTCCATGACGTTGATCAATTGCAAGGCGCTTACCGGCGCATGGGCGCGCACTTGAAAGTGACTTGGCAGCCGGGTGAAGATCATCCCCGCTTTGTGCCGGATGGCGAAAACGGGCAAGTGAGAATGGTGCGGCGGCCGTCGCAAGACTCTGCGGAGGGCGCGAGTGCTGACAGCCTGAACATTCAAGGGCTAGGGGGCACGCATGAAAGGGTTGAGTCGTCTCGACTGGATATTTCAACTGAACTGGCACAATGGCGAACCGAGCAAGTCACCTCGCAAACCCGCGGCGAGACAGCAAGCCGCTTTGATGGCCAGCTGATTTTCCAGATGGAGAATGACCCCGTGGCGGCCAGGGCGGCGGCGCGATTGGCCGGCAAGCATCCGGGCAAGAGCGTGTTGGTGCAAGTGGGCGCCGATGGCCAATACCGGGTAGTGCATGGCGAACTGTCCAGTTTGAGCGGCAAGCTGCGCTTGCAGGTGGTGGGGCATGGCCGTGAGGATGGGGCGGATGGCAACAGCCGTTTGAGCGGCTACGACGCCGATTCTCTGGCTGCGCGCCTGCTGCATGTGAGTCACGACATTGCGCGTGCGCATGGCATTGAAACCCAAGCCGAGCATGTCAGCTTGGTGGGCTGTTCCCTGGTTGGCTCGTCCAGGCAGGACGGATATGCGCGCGGCTTTTTCGAGGCCATGGAACGCCGTGGGGCAGTCGCCAGCGTTTCGGCGCGCAGCAGCGAGGTGGCGGTGGATGCGCAAGGCCGCAAGCATACCCGCTCAGAGCAGGGAGATTGGCGGCGTAAAGAGGCGGAGCGCAAAGTGGTGTTCAGCCGTGGAGAGGACCTGCAGCTGCAAGTGCGGCGCGAATCGATCCGCAGCGGCATCGCCGAGGGCGATATCAACCTGGCAAGGGTAGGACAATCGCGTCGCGCATCGGCGAGCGGTGCCATAGCCGACAATCAAGACGTTTTCCAGGCGCCGAAAAAACGGGTTGCCACACATCAAGAGGGAGATGCCAGCTCGGATAGCCGGCAGTTGAGCTATTCCGGCAATATCAACGTCCACCTTGGCAATGGCGAGTTCACTAAGATTAATTGGGGTACCTCCAATTTGGGAATCAAGGTAGGCACCGGCGGCATGAAGTCGCTGGTTTTCGGCGATAACAACGTGATGATTCACATCGGAGATGGAGACAGCCAGCATAGCGTGGACATCGCTGGCTACCGCGCGCTGGAAGGGGCGCAGTTGTTTATAGGCAACCGCAACGTCAGCTTTAATCTGGGGCGCAGCAATGATCTGATCGTAATGGCGGACAAGTCCATTCCCATGCCGCCGCTGGTGAATCCGTTTGATGATGCCGCGCGTATCGCCGGCGTGCTGCAAACGATTGCCGGAAACCGCGACCAGAGCCAATGGCTAAGCGCGCAATGGGCGCAGTGGACCCTGGCGGGCGTGGAAAAATATCTGGCCGATACGGCAGGGCTGGATCAAACCAGCAGCGTAGACTATGCCAGCCTGGCTGACTTGGACAGCCAGCATCAGCGCAGCAGCCGCGGGTTGAAGAGCGATATCGAAGCCACATTGAACAAAAAGTTCAATCAATGGCAATCCAGCCAAGGACAACAGGGTGGAGGCCAATTGAGCCGGGCGGACAAGCTGCGCCAAATGAATGAAAAATTGGCCTTCAATTTTGCCGTTGGCGGCCAGGGAGCGGATATTCAGATCACTACCGCTAACTGGAATTTTGTCTTTGGCGATAATATCCAGTCCATTCTGGATACCAATCTGGGTTCTCTATTTGGACTGCTGACCCAGCAATTCACCGCCACCGGCATGGCTAAAACCACCTTTACCTTCACGCCGACTGACCTGCCAAGACAGCTGCAAAACCGCCTAATGGGTCGTTTGGCCGGAGTGGGCAGCGACACAACCTTGGGTGATATTTTTGGCGTGGATTACACCGCGCAAGGTGGTTTGGTGTCCAGATCCGGCGAAGCCATAGACGCGCCTGCCATGCTCCGTGAAATGCTGTCAGTCATTGCCGACTTCGGCGGCGAGCAACTGGCGAGCTTCACCGACCCTGCCCGTTGGCTGGATGCATTGGGGGCGGGAGCGGACTTGGGCAAAGACGCGCTCCGCTCTTTTGCCAGAAGCCATGGTTTGCAAGCCGCGGCGCCTGACGAAACTGACCATGCGTCGCCGCCAGCGGACGCTTTAGCGGCGGCGGAGACAGACCATGAGGCGTTTGGCCTGAATGCATTGCATCTGCCCAACCTGTTCGCCACCTTGTTCAGCCAAGACAAGCAGAGCGAGATGGAGCAACTGCTCAGCAATCTCAAGCAAAACCTGAGCGCAGATCTACTGAATATGCAAGAGCAGACTTTTGACTTCCTGCGTAATAGCGGTCATCTGCAAGGCGACGGCGATATGCATGTTTCCTTGGGGAATTACAACTTCAATTGGGGCGGGGATGGCAAAGATCTGGGCGCCTATTTGGGAGAGAACAACAACTTCTGGGGCGGACGCGGCGATGACGTCTTTTACGCCACCGGCACATCCAATGTCTTTTCTGGAGGCGCCGGCTCAGACACCGGTGTGCTGATGGGGCGAGAGAACATGATGTTTGGCGGCGAAGGTGACGATGTCGCGGTGTTGGCTGGCCGAATCAATCACGCATACTTGGGAGACGGCAACGATCAAGCCTATGTTTTTGGCGAGGGAGGCGTGATCGACGGCGGCGCCGGCCAGGATTATCTGGTGGTTTCCGGCAACTACAACAGCATGGATGGCGGCGCGGGGCAGGACTTCGTCGTCGCCATCGGCAACCATAACCAGATCAGCCTGGGCCAGGGCAATGACTATGCCGTGGTGTTTGGCAATCATAATCGCCTGCAAGCCGACCATGGCCGAAACCAGATCAAGCTCATGGGGTATCACGCGCTAGTGACGGGCGCGGATGAGGGCGACCACCTTATCGCTGACAGCGCTTCCAAGTTCAGTGAATTTTCCGCTGGCGCCGGTGACGATGTGCTGGTGTTGGGCGGCTATCAAAACCGCTTTTCAGGCGGAGAAGGCGTGAATAGCTTTGTGTTGTCGGAAGCGGTGATTGATTGCGAAGTGCTGGATGTCGAGCAGGATGACTATATCGTACTGGATGATATTGATCAGCAGGATATCTGGTTCCGGCGTAACGGAGATGATTTGCAGATTTTACTGAATCGGTGCGATGAAACAGCGGAAGCCAGTGATCAGGACCGTTTCGAGCAGATAGGCGCAGCGACATTCAACGGATATTTTTCCAACAAGCGAGCGCAAATTGTCTTGGAGTTGGGAGACATCCAGAAAAACAGCCTGCGTTCTTATACCGCCCTCAGCCATCAGGCAGTCGATGCCTTGGTGCAGGCCATGAGCGGCTTTGCGCCTGAGGCGGGTCAAGCCGGTTTCATCAGCAATATCGATCGTGCTTCAAGCCAGGCCGTACAGGCTGCGTGGAGCATGGCGGTGCAAGGAGATGGAAAATTGATAGTTTAATGTTAAATTGAGCCTAGTAGATATTAACTAAATGTAGTAATCCTCCGCTGAAGATAAAAGTACAAAGCTACATCTTTAGCGGGGGATTTTAATTTTAAGAACTGGTTTAATTTAATTGGAGAGATAGGATTTAATCAACTTTTCATAATCAGGAATCTTTTTATATTTTTCAATTGCATTGCGAACTTCTTCAACGAGAACCTGCGGCGTTCTCTTTGAAGTGGCGATGTAATCTGCCTCTGTATCAATTGAGCGGCCGATTTGCAGTTTTCTCACATCGTAGCCTTCCTTCTGCAGCAAGTGCATGCCGCCAATCACCCCCGTATACCATGCATCTATTCTGCCTAGCAGCAATTTTCTTGCATTGCGTGTCTCATCAGTATTTCTATCTATTTGTTCACCACTCAAGCCATTGCGCTGCAGGGTGGCTTCATAGCCTGTTCCGGCTAACACGCCTACTTTGTACTTGCCAACTCCCGCAATACTATCAAGTTTGATTTTCCCTGGGAGGGTGAGGAAAGCGATATTCGAGTCGTATAGCTTGCTTACCCATACATACTGATTTTCACGCTCGCCATTTCGGGTTAAAGGAATGATGAAGGAATTGTCGTCATTGCCGGATTTGATTTCCGCCTGTGCGCGCAGCCATGGCTGCCAGATGAGTTGGAAACTAATATGTTGTGCGTTGAGCGCAGCGGTAATGATTTTTCCGGCAATACCTCCTATTTGACCATTTGCTAGGCGGTCTGTCTCATTAGGAAATTCATAGGTGTGAATGATGATTTGATCCGCCATGGCATGGGAGCCAATAAATAGTGCGCATAGTGAAAAATATAAAATATAGCGTTTCATCATGACTCCCTATGTGGTGGGGTTCTGTATTTATAGAGTAATAAAACTTGACTTTCAAGATGCCAACTGAGCAGTCATATGGCTTGGCAAGGCATTGGTGAGGCATGGGGGACGAAATTGTATTTCCATAATGGTGGATAGCTTTGTCATGTGGGTGCTTGCAAAGTTAAACGAATTGAAAAATCTGTTACTACGGCGGTAGTGATATCGAATAATTTTGTATTTATGGAGAGCGTGCTAAGCGCAGGCAGGCTTGACTATATGTTCCAACTATTTTGACGGAATGGCTGCCTTTCTCTATGTGAGCATGAGTCAATTTCTCTTGTTTTTCATTGAGTTGTCCGTGGGTGGAATGATTGTTAAGGGTATGGAACGTTTGGTTTGTTTGATTATGGGGTATTAAGGTTTGATAAGAGTTATTCATTTCATGCTTGTCAAGAGATGTGCCAAGATGGCTCATCTGTTGATTCGCCATCGTTTTGCAAGCTAAGCCAAATCGAAGTGCCTTTGATTAAGGTGCCTGTGGATTGACAAATCTATAAGTTACTTTTTAAAGGTGGTTGTGATGGTTTCTGGCATTGGTGGAGTGAGCAACGGAATGTATACCCCTGCATATGCGGCTATGGAGTCTATTAACACGGATGTCTTGCTTTCTGCAGCTGCTACGCAGGAGCAGGGGGACGAAAAGAAGAAGAAACTGAATCCGGCCTTGGCTTTATTGCTGGTTTCAATGTTGCTGGAAAATTCTTCGTTCAATTCAACTTCATCGGCTAAGGCTTGTATCGCTGCTACGGCTGCCCAGGCTGGTGGAGACCATGCTTGGTTCCAAAATGAATTAAGCAAGCTGGGCCAGCAATTTTCTGCAAATCAAGGCGGTGAGGGTCTGGCGGGGCAAGTGCAGAACATGCTTCAGGCACTGGCTCCCGCCCAACCCGTCAACCCGGCTTTGAGTCAGCAGCTTAACGAGGTTTCTGTGATGAGTTCGGCTGTTTCGTTTGGCTCGGCTGGGCAGGGTGCTGCAGGCGCCATGGCATATAGCCAGGCTGCAGGAATGTCTGTAGGTGGAATGGCCATGGCTGGCGGAGCGATAAGCGTTTCTGCGTAACAGAATGTTGGTGATGAGATGCGCATGTCCGTAGGTGGAGTGGCGGGCAAGTAATAAATATTTTTGGATGGATGCCGAGTACGGCTGAGAGCAATGAGGTGCGTATGTTGGGAGAGTTTTCTGGTGCGAGCGCGGTATTGCATCGTTCAAAAGTGGAAAGCCTGCAAATGGTGGTAATGGAAAAACTGGAGCGGTTTGCTGAGTGGGATGAGGAGTTTTGTCGTTTGCATCGTGTGGATCGTATTTGTAAGCAAGTATTGAGCGTGGCCGCTCCAGGCCAGTATTTATACCTGACCAGGCAGGAATTGAATGAGATAAAAATGGCGATGAAATCGATTCCTTCTGTCATTTGCCATTCTTGAGAGGCATATCATGCGTTATTTAGTATTTTTAGCTGTGGCCGCGTTGACATCGCTGCATGTGGGGGCGGCGCCCAGCATAGATGTGGGTTCGATGTTTGAGTACATGGATGAAAAAAAGCGCACTTTGGTCAAGCATGTGCACAACCATGGCGATAGCACGGCCTATGTGAAGGTTTCCTTGCGTGAAGTGGTGTTTGATGAATCTGGCCGGGAACAGGACGTTGCCGATATCGGTGATGCAGGCCTCTTGAATAAAAAAGAAGGCCTGTTGGCCAGTCCGTCGCATTTGATTATCCCGGCAAAAGGACGAGGCGCATTAAGGCTGGTTCATTTGGGAGGGCGGGAGCGGGAGCGCTACTATCGCGTGACGTTTGCCCCTGTGATGCCCAAAACGCTGGATGAGTTCAAGCTCGATGAAGATGCCGCAGAAAAGTATCAGCAGTCCTTCAGTGCCGGTGTCAACCTGTTGATCAGCTATGGCGCAGTTGTCATTGTGCGGCCAGAGCATACCCGGTTCGACACGCGGGTGGCAAAAGAAAATGGGCAGCATGTGATCTGGAATCAAGGAAATAGCACGGTGATCATCCCGCACTATTCTGTATGCTCGGGCGAGCAATGCGAAAACGCAGGGCTAAGCCATTTGCGGCCGGGGCAGAAGAAGTTGTTTCCTGCCGCCGGAAAAAAATACAAGGTCTTCCTGAAGGAAGGCGAGCGGACGCGCAGCGTGGAGCTTGGGGAGTAAGCTGAATAATGGACGGGATGGAAAACATATTCATCTTCTTGATGTTTATTTGGATTTTATTTACTGTGCTTGTCTGTTCTGTCATGGTTTTGCTGTTGCTCCATATTCGAGCCTACTGTGATTAATGGCTATGTTGTTAATAAGTGATTGCCGCGATTATTGAAGCTTTCCTGCGGCCGGTAGTTTTGACTGCTGGAGGCGCAAGGTCATGATTTCTATCTTGTGATAAATAAAGCTTATTTTTATTTTATGAGGAACATAAAATGTCTAAGTCTATTAAAAAATACGCATGTGGCCTAGCCATGATTGCCTTGGCCGGAGTGTCGCATATTGCTAGTGCCGCTACGACTGTGACTACATCAAAGACCTTTGCTGTGAGTTATACCGTTGCCAACAAATTTTCTATTACTAAGAGCGGTGGTCATGCTATCGAATCGAATGAGCCAATGGCATTGACGGGGCGGCCGGGTGCTAAGGCTACCAAAAATCTCGCGCTGACATTTGATAGTAATCTAGGTAATGTGTATGCCAAACTTTCCGCAGCTAACCCAAAATTGACTGGTCCAGGTTCTAACAACTTTATTCCATTGGTGGTAAAGATCGGTTCCGTGGGGCTGACTAATGTGAAGCAGGTGGTTTCAGGCGGTGGCAGTGCAAGTAAAGAACTAATTATTGAATCTGCAGATATTATAGCAACCGATAAGGTCGCTGGTTCCTATCAGGCAGCGCTAGAGATTGAATTTACTTCTGAACTGTAAATGATCACTGCCCATTCTCATATGTGCTCTTTGTGGATGGGAATGGGTAGGATTCCAAAATTAAAGTATCGAGTTTTAAGTCAGGACGGAATTCTTAAAATATAAAAATGACCATTTTGTGACTATTTGCTCGAGTCGAATTGAAAAGATATCAGCCTAATGGTTATTTCTATGTTGATTAAGTTTAAGTATGCATTGAGTTTGAATAGGACATTAATTTATGCCTTGCTAGCTATCGTTTCCCCTGTGCAGGCATCCGTACAGAAACATTGGGATGAGCAGTGGGCTGCGCTCCCGGAAGAGTTTCGCGCGGGATTGTTTGGCGTACCGCGCTTGTCCGAGCTGTGGGTGGATGGCCGTCAATTTGGTGAGGTGGAGCTGATAGTGTCCAGCGACGGCACGGTGAGCTTGCAGCCAGGCACGGAGCCAGCGGAGCTCGGACCGTGGCTTGAGTATCTGGCGGTACCCAGAAGATTGGGAAGCTGTGCGAAAGACTGCCCAAACGGGCTGTTGGCGCTTGAATATGATATTGCCGAATCGCGCTTGAAGCTGCTGACGCGCAGCGCGGAACAGGCTGGGAATGCCGCTTTACACGCGCTGCCGGCGCAAGGCGGGCATGGCCTGCTGCTGCGCAACGATTTGAGCGTGTTTGCGCAGGGCCAGGGCGGGCTGGCGGGGCGATACAACCTGGATGTCACGGGCAGCCTGCACAACTGGACGCTGGTTGGCGCCACGCAGCTGGCGCAGGACGGCGCTCTCGGCCATGGCTGGCGGCAGACGGTGGGGCAGTGGTACGCGCAGCGCGAATTGCCGCGCCATTTCATCCGGGTGGGCAAGTTCGCCAACGGCGTGCAGGGCCTGGCCCGCACGCCCGCCTTGAGCGGCGAAACGGTGCTGGGGCTGATGGCCGGCAGCTCCGACGCCTTGGTCCGTGACAGCGATTTTCCCAGCCAGACGCCGATACAAGTGAGCGGCTTGCCGGGCAGCGTGGCGGAGATTTTACGCGATGGCGTGTTGCTGCACAGCCAGGCGCTGGAAGGCGGCTTGCAGGCGTTGGATACCAAGCGCCTGCCTGGCGGCATCTATGCGGTTGAGGTGCGAGTGCGCAAGGATGGTGAGGAAGTGAGCCGGCGCCAGGAGTGGGTTTACAAACCGCAGCGTTGGGGCGACCCGGCACAGCGTTGGCGCTACAACGTGTTTGCCGGGCAGCGCAGCGAAAGTACCGGCAGCCGGTTTCATCGGCAACTGGGGTGGAGCGGCGGCGGGATGGTCAATTATTTGCTGCATCCCAAGGTGATGCTGGGCGGTGGAGTGGTGCGCAGCGGTTCGCGCAGCGAGTATGCCGCTACGGTGGATGCCGAGCTGAACGAACGGATGCGGCTGGACGGCGGCCTGTTTTGGCGCGATGGCGACAAAGGCTGGCATGGCCAGCTATTGCGCACCCTGGACGACAACAAGGGCAGCTGGCAGCTGGGCCTGGAGCAGCAATGGCTGCGCAGCGGGGAGGCGCGGCACGTCCTCACTGCCACGGCGTATCGCCAGTTGAATGAGCGCAACAGCGTGACGCTGCAGGCGCGCCACGATGCGCGCAGCGGCAGCGTGGGCGTGGATTTGGGCTTGAACCGCCGCCAGAACTGGCTGGGCCAGGAGGTCGATCTACGTTTTTCCCTGTTTGATCAGCCCGGCACCAGCGGACAGGCGCGCCGGCGCGGTGTGGAGGCGGCATTGAACCTGCATCTGGGCGAGTCCGGGCGTCAGTACCATGCCAGCGTGGGCAGCCGTGCCAAGGAGGGCCGCCAGCAAGCCTATGCCACGGCCGGCATGAGTCAGCAATGGCAAGACGGCGCGCTGCGCAACGTCGGCCTGACGGCGGAGGCCAATGAGCAAGGGCTGGGTTTTAGTGGGAGTGCGGGTTTTCACCATCAGTTGGCGGACGGCGATGCCTTTTTCAGCCGGGGCGCCAACCGCATTTGGACCGGCAGTCTCAATCTGCGCAACGCCGTGGCCTTGGGCGCGGGCAAGGCCGCGCTGGGCGCGGGCAAGGCCGCGCTGGGCGCGGTTGAAGCCGGCAACACGGCCATGATGATTGTGGAGGTGGAGTCCGACGACTCCAATGCCACGCTGAAGGGAGGCGGGCGCTGGGGCGAACAGACGCTGCGCCCAGGCGTCAATCTGCTGTCGCTGACGCCGTATCAGCCGGGCCGAGTCAACTTTATGTTGGCGCAGGCGGAAGAGGCGCAGCCGCTGAGGGTGCGGCCATCCAGCGCCGCCTACCACCTGAACCGCGGCGGCGTGGCTTACCAGAAAGTGAAGATCATGCGCGTGATGACGGTGATGGGGCGGCTGCTGGACCAAAGCGGCCAGCCTTGGGCCGGCGCCAGCGTGGTCAACCATGCCGGGCGTACGGTCAGCGACGAAAACGGTTTGTTCACGCTGGATGTGCATGCGCATACCCCGGAATTGGGCGTGGAGCGCGAGGGGGTCAAGCATTGCAGCCTGCATTTCCAGCCAGAAGAGCTGGGGCTGAGTGAGGGCGTAGTTTTCGTAGGGGATATCGGCTGCTTGGTGAATGGTGTGAAACTTGAAGGTGTAAATAATGTTTAGCATGTTGAGAAAATCTATATTAAGCCGGCTTTGGATATATTTGGGATTATTGAGCTTGTCGCAGTTTGTGTTTTCAGCAGGTCAAGATATTGTTATATCTGACTCAAATAATTTGAATTTATATAGCACTGCTAGTGCGAGAGCTCCGCGCTCTTTTTGCGGGGTTGTCGGTTGCAATCCGGATAAATCATTGCTATTGCCTAGTGGATCCCACACTGCCCGGAGGGGCTCGAGCGGGGAGATAGAAATATTATATAAGTCATATAGCGCGGCTGGCGAAAGAGGAGGGAATATAACCTTCTCGCCGGCACCAGGTGTAAGCCGTGATATGCGTATTAATTTCAGAAGGCTAGGTATTGTCCTTGTCCCAAGTGCTATTCTCAGTAATCTTCAGTGGGATGTCTTTCGTTCAGAATTAAGAAGGGCAATTGCTGATGATTGCCAAGGCATTACTCATGCCGATATAAATATTAATGGCGAGCAAGGCTATGCTTTAATGTTTAAGGAAAGATCTAGTTGTCTTATGCAATTTAAATATAATTTTGGTGGCTTGCAAATTAAGCACGTTGTCGTTGAATATGATTTCAATGCCATTGGCATGCTTCCTGCTGGGAATTATGTGGGCCGACTAGAAGTCGGCGCTGACAACGTTAGAGGTTTGAGAGCGAATAGGACTGAAGCGCTTTCTAGTGTTTCTGATACGTTTTCTGTTGGTTTGACGGTGCATCCCAATATATCGGTAGATGTACCCGATTCTAATGTGGTTTTGCAGAAAAATGCTGATGGTAGTCTATCAAAGGAGGTTCGATTTTTTATTGACACAAATTCAAGATTTTCTATTCAATATGTTGGACGTCATTCTCTTACAAATAATGTTAATACGCATAGTGTTGATTGCGAAGTTCGTCTCCCACTTGCCAATTTTTCAAACAATTCTAATGGCTGGACTAGACGTGATGCATTGGATGTGCGACGGGTTGAGGAGAAGCTCAAGTTTTATATAAGTGGTAATATTGCAAGAACGATGTTGCCAGGCGAGTATCGTGGAAATGTAACGCTTCGGTTTAATGCTGTGCTCTAGTGTGGTTTTGACCAATGTTGATTCAAATATTCATTGATAAAGTCATATTGCTTGTGATGGTGTAAATGAAATTATTTATTCTTATATGTATTTTTCTGTTTCCTTTGCTAGTTTGGATTTCAGTAGAGTGGTTTGCCGTGGTGCTTTCGCAAATATTTGTTGAGCCGGATCTTTTTGCGGATTGTATGTCGTCTGGCCAAATTTCTGAATATCGAGCAGCCATGAATGCCTGTCTTATCAATTCAGGCGGTTACATTGCTGGAAATTGCGATACGCAGTGCAATTTCAACGGATTGGCCGCGCGTCTACGCTGAAACAAGCGCCGCGTGACATTCCATGTCATCGCAAAATATGTGATCAGTTTGCCGACATTCCAACTACCTTACGCAAGGTGTATGCCAAAGTAGTTTTCCTCGCGTAAGCGCGCCTTGTCTGCAAGGTTGTGCCCTAGTCTTTCTCCCCCTACGGTTTCGCCCCCGGCAAGTACCGCGTTGCTTGTAGCGGCGCGCTATTGACGCGCGTCTAAGGGGCGATTTTCTTCCCTTTATCTAGAGCGATGATTGTATGAATGATCCTTTGCCCGCCTTGCGCGAGTCGGAGCAGGCTTGCGCCAGCATGTTGGGCTGTTTGTCCATCCTGCTGCATTTTTTCCGCCTGCCCGCCAACATCGAACAATTGCAGCGCGAGATGGCCGGCCGGCCATGCGATGGCGAGGCGCTGGTGCGCCTGTGTCGGCAACTGGGCTTGAAGTCGCGCAGAGTCAAGGTGGCGGTAGGGCGCTTGGAGCATACGCCTTTGCCGGCCATCGCGGAGTTGCGCGATGGCGGCTTCGTGTTGCTGGCCAAGACGGTGGATGGACGTGTGCTGGTACAGCAAGGCGAAAGCGGAGAAATCGCCATGCTGGAGATGGCGCAATTCGAGGCGATGTGGAACGGGCACCTGGTACTGGCCACCAAGCGCGCGGCCTTGCTGGGGCAGGGCGGCAAGTTTGATGTCAGCTGGTTTGTGCCGGCCTTGCTGAAATACAAGAGGCTGCTGGCGGATGTGCTGGTGATGTCTTTGTTCCTGCAGTTATTTGCCCTGGTTTCACCGCTGTTTTTCCAGGTGGTGATGGATAAGGTGCTGGTGCATCAAAGCATGAGCACCTTGCAGGTGTTGATATGCGGCCTGATTGCAATAGCCGTGTTCGAGGTGGTGCTGGGCGGCTTGCGCACTTATGTGTTTTCCCACACGGCAAACCGCGTCGATGTGGAGCTGGGCGCCAAGCTGTTTCGGCATCTATTGGCATTGCCGATGGCATATTTCCAGGCGCGGCGGGTGGGGGAAACCGTTGCGCGGGTGCGCGAGCTGGAGAATATCCGCGAGTTCATCACCAGTTCAGCCTTGACGCTGGTGATGGACCTGTTGTTCACCGTGATCTTTCTGGCGGTGATGTGGTACTACAGCCCGCTATTGACGGTGATTGTGTTGTTATCGTTGCCGTGCCTGGTTTTGATTGCCGTATTCGTGACGCCCATTTTACGCAAGAGGGTGGACGAGAAGTTTCGTCGCAATGCGGAAAGCCAATCATTTTTGGTGGAGTCAGTCACCGGCATCGAGACCTTGAAAGCCATGTCGGTGCAATCCCAGGCGCAGTCGCGCTGGGAGGAGCTGCTGGCGGCTTATGTCAATGCGAGTTTCCGTTGCGCCAATTTGGGCAATATCGCCGGCCAGGCGGTGCAGCTGGTCTCCAAGCTGTGTTCCGCGTTGATTTTGTACTGGGGCGCGCAGTCCGTCATCGAGGGCAGCCTGACCATGGGGCAACTGGTGGCATTCAATATGTTCGCCGGCCATGTGGCGGCGCCGGTGCTGCGACTGTCGCAACTATGGAATGATTTTCAGCAGGCCAGATTGTCTGTGGAGCGTTTGGGCGATGTTTTGAATAGCCCGACCGAACCTGGTTATGACCCTAATCGATCCAGTCTGGAAGCCATTGCCGGCGATCTGGTTTTTGATCAGGTGACTTTCCGCTATCGGCCAGATAAGCCGGAGATTCTGCGCAGGCTCAGCTTGAAGATAGGGGCAGGGCAAACGGTGGGCATTGTTGGTCCGTCAGGCTCCGGCAAGAGCACCCTGGCCAAGCTGGTTCAACGCATGTATCTGCCGGAATCCGGCCGGGTGATGATAGATGGCTTCGATTTGGCGATGGTGGATACGGCTTGGCTGCGCACGCAAATCGGCGTGGTCCTGCAGGAGAACCTGCTATTCAACCGTTCCGTGCGCGACAACATCGCGTTGGCCGATCCAGGAATGAGCATGGCTCGCGTGATGGAAGCGGCCAAACTGGCGGGTGCCCACGATTTCATTCTGGCGCTGCCGGAGGGTTACGACACCATGCTGGAGGAGAGAGGTTCCAATCTGTCCGGCGGGCAGCGCCAGCGCATCGCTATCGCGCGCGCCTTGGTATGCAATCCGCGCATTTTGATTCTGGACGAAGCGACCAGCGCATTGGATTACGAGTCAGAAAGCATTATTCAGCAGAATATGCGGGATATTTGCCAAGGACGCACGGTATTGATCATTGCGCATCGCTTGTCCACCGTGCGGCACTGCGACCGTATTGTCACGATAGAAAATGGAATGGTTATGGAAGATGGTTGTCACGAAGATCTGTTAAGGCAGGGAGGCCGTTATGCGCGTTTGTGCGCAATTCAGGCCGGGCATGGAAATATAGAGGTTTTAGTATGAAGCAAGTGTTTTTAAAAAAGCTGTTGGTTGTTTGGGCTCGCGCATGCAGATGTGGCCAGCAATTTCAGGATTTTTTTCGCAAGATAGTAAAAAACTGGCAGGACAGAGTAAGCCGGAAGCTTGCCCTCCATGAACGCGAATTTTTGCCTGCAGCTTTGGAAGTGCTTGAAACGCCTGCTTCGCCGGCGGGGCGTTGCTTGGGTTATGTGCTTATGGCTTTGTTTGCCCTAGCTTTGGCATGGGCATGCCTGGGAGAGGTGGGCGTAACCGCTGTCGCTCAAGGTCAAGTGATGCCTGAGGGCGGAGTGAAGTCGATACAACCGCTCGAGGCGGGCATTGTACGCAAGATCCACGTTGCGAATGGCCAGCATGTTGAGGCGGGGCAAATCTTGCTGGAATTGGATAGCACTGAAAATCAGGTGGATGTATCGCAATTGCAGCGGCAGTTAGGGCTGGCCTTGCAGGATATCGAGCGCTTGCGCGCGGTTTTGGTGGGAATCGATCACATTTCTAGGCATACCGCCCTGCCCGGGGGAGAGTATGCCAACACGCCATTGCAGATGCGAATCAAACAGCAACTAGGGGCATACCAAGCAAGGGTTGCCGCATTAATGGCGCAGTCAGCAGAAAACAAGGCACTGCTCGTAGCTAGCCAACTGGAGCAGGAAAAACTAACAGCAAGATTACCTGCGCTGGCTGATAAAGCGGAAGCATGGCGTCAATTAAATGAGCAGGGAATGGCTCCACGCTTGCAATGGCTTGAGTTTGAAAACGAGCGCATCGGAATTCAGAAGAGCCTAGAGGTTGAAATGCAAAGAATGCTGCAACATCGCGCCAATGGCCAGAGAATTCAAGCAGAATTGATACAATATCAGGCTGATATGCGTAAACAATTATTGGGAGAGTTGGCTGAAGCTGAGGATAAGGCTAGTGAAGCAGAGTTGAATATTCGACGCTATAGCGAGCGAGAAAAAACACGTTATTTGAGAGCGCCAGTCAGCGGCCATGTACAACAATTGGCAGTTCATACTATCGGTGGCGTTGTGCAACAGGCGCAGCAACTCATGGTGATTGCACCAGATCATGCCAGGTTGGTTGTGGATGCATTGGTATTGAATCAGGATATCGGCTTTGTGCGTAGCGGGCAGCAGGTAACATTAAAGGTGGATAGTTATCCATATAGCAAGTACGGCACGCTTTCCGGGGTTGTTGAACATTTATCACATGACGCAATACCGGATGAAAAGCGAGGGCCAGTATATGCGGCACGGATTCTTCTTGCTCACGAAACGATTTCCAAGACCGGAATGATGCTGGCACTTCAGACGGGGATGGCAGTTACGGCAGAAATTAAAACGGATAGTCGAAAAGTGATTGATTATTTACTATCCCCCATTCGTGAAGTGATGGGAGAGGCATTGATGGAGCGTTAGTGCTGGTTGATGTAATGAAGCATATTGCTGAGTTATGCGATGAGTATTGCTTAATATAATAACTTTTCATTATTCCCTCCTTATGAAAAACGTCATACAGTATTTCCTGATCACCCCTCTTATAGTGTGTTTGCCCGGCACATCTCTGGCATTCGATTTAGTAGAGGCTTGGGACGCCGCACGTAATTTTAATTCGGAATATGCGGCTGCACAGCATCAACTCTATGCGGAGAGAGAGAAAAATAATATAGGGCGTGCTGGATTGTTGCCTCAGCTTAGCATTGCAACTAATCATACGCGCAATCATTGGGAGTCGGCTGTCGGCATGCCTGACTCAGAGACGCGTAGCTATAGTTTGCAATTAAATCAGCCATTGTTTGATGTGGGGAGGTACGCTGCTTTTCAACGCGGGGGAATTGAGGCCAAAATAGCGGACGTACAATTTGATCTTAGTCGTCAGCAGCTGTTGGCATCTGTTATCAGAGCTTATCTTGAGGCATCCCGTGCGCAAGATTTATTGGCCGCTACGCATGCGGCGAAGAAAGCATATCAGTTGCAGGTTCAACAAGCCTATCTCGCGCAGCGTTTGGGCGCTGCAAGCTTGCTGGAGCTGAATGAAGCACAGGCAGCTCTGGACGGTGCAAGCGCAAAAGAGCTGGAAGACAAAAACGAGCTGGAAAAATGGCAGCTGGAAGTGGGGCGTCTGACGGGGCTGGATGGAAAAATGGTTTGCACTGTAGATAATGTGCTAGCACTGAAGCCATATCCTGAAAGTGAATTTGAATATTATACAAATAGGGCAATGATTGTCAATCATTCAGTCCGGCTTGCGGAGTTGGCTGTCGAAGTATCCAAGTCAGAGGTTCTTGCTAAAAAGGGCTTGCATATGCCGGTATTGGCTTTAAGTGCGGCTTATAGCGATAGGCATGATGCGGATGGATTTCCTGTCAGAAAGCGGGGCAGCAGCGTTGGAGTGGCGTTTTCTATGCCTATTTTTTCCGGAGGCGGTCATCAAGCACAATTGAGAGAGTCATTGGCCAGCAGGGATGCCGCTCAAGAAAAACTGGAGGCTACTCGTCGCCAAGTCAAAGTGCAAATGCGTAAGGCCTTGAATGATATGAATAGCGGTTTGGAGCTAAAAATGGCTAAGGAGAAGTTATTACTCTCCAGCAAGAGTAAGTTGGACTCTACGAAACTAGGCTTGAAAGTTGGATTAAGAAGCCAGCTTGATTTATTGCAAGCTGAGCAGGCCTACCTAAATGCTTTTTCAGGATTAATTGAGAGTAAGCATCGTTATTTGATTTCACATGTTAATTTTGCATTTTTGATGGGGAATCTGGATGGCACCATGTTGTCACGCCTGAATAATGTGCTGAGCATACGTGCCCACTCGTCTTAGTTCATGATGAGTGCGATAATCTTTTCTTAATGCGCATGAGTGAAAAGAATATTGAGTGATGAGCTAATTTAAGCCTGCTTCATATTGAGATGAAGCAGGTTTTTTTGCGAGCTATCATTAGATTTGAAAAGGATATCGAGTATGCATTCATGGGGCGTACTCTGGTGAAAGAAATTCCTAATTTCCATAAAAATAATACCTGATAAGATGTGGTAAGTTTTTTTAAGGGCTGGTGAAGAAAGGATTTGTCATGATGATGGGCTTTTTTATTCGAGTGTGAAAAGCGTTTTGCCACCGCTTGCTTCCTCAAGATTGGCGGTGTTCTATGAAGTAATATTTTTTTAAGGTGATTAAATTGACGACATATGATCAGGCTTTGACACGATTGACGGATTTGATAAATGGAGACCGTCAAGTTAAAAGTTATATCGCTAGTCCTACGGAAGCTTGCGAAGCCGCATCTGCGCGCATATGCTATTTGCTTGGACAGGGTGGCATCGATTACGAAGTACGGGCGATGCAGCTTTGGGAAAGTCCAGGTGACCCAGAACCTGCGAATCATTATGTTGTCATCGCTAAATTGGGTGGGCATCGTATTGTATTGGATGTGACTGCCGGACAATTTGCATCCAGTTCCCAAATTGCAGGTCCTATTATTGCTAATGAAAAAATCTGGTTAGAAAAATTTAGAAGCTTAGGGGATTTATCTAATCAAGCTATTCATTGCCGAGATTTTTCAAGTTCTCTGTTGGCAAGCCATGCTTTGGCAAGTGGAGCTGAACGTCCATGCCTTACGGCAACGGAATGGAAGATATTACATCCACTACCACAGTGGGCGCGCGAAATTGTCCATTACCCAAGATGGGGTACTGCTTACCAGCAGTTTCAGCAGTCTTTGAATGGACTTGCTCGCTTGCGGCCAACGGCAGAACAAAGGGCACAGCAGGAACTGGAGCTTGCTGCTTTATATCGAAATGAAGTTGAGCCATTTCATCAGATTGAGTTGAGAATTGATAGGGGCGAGATTCGTATCCCGAAATTGCTGGCTGATAGGTCAACTTTGAACCAGGCTATGGCAAGTCTTGGACGAAAAGATGTTGAAAATACTTTATTGGCATTGGATAGATATCATCGTGAGGCGGATAGCTTAACTTTGGCAGAAAAAGTTGCTCGTTTAAGTGACTTGGCAAAGCAGGTTGAGTCTGACTATAACGAAAATTACGGTTCGGCAAATTTCAATACAGCCAGGTTTCTTGATAAATTCAGTGAAGAGGTACGTGCTTACGCTATAGGGCTATTGCGTAAAATGGATGCGCGTGAGAGGCTGAATCTTCGCCCTACTTTTCAGCGGGCATCGGCGCTGCCGATTAGTAATAGACGACGTAATGGTGTGGGTCAATTGAGCTATGCTGCTGCTGTCAGCCGGTTGGAAAGTTTACTTGGCGATGAAGCTTTGCAAACGTTGAGAACGGCATCTGGCGCAAATAGTGCAGCTATCTCCCAGCGTATCACAGACATTTTGTCGAAAAATCAGATTGGTTACGAAGTACGGGGGCTGTTGCTATGGTTGAGTGAAGGGGACGTCGCCCCACTGAAGCATTATGTTGTAATCGCTAACTTGGGTGGGAACAAAGTTGCTTTGGATTTATATGCAAGTCAATATGCTGGTGAGGGGCAGAGTAATAATCCCATCATTGCCAATGTGAAAAATTGGGAAGAAAGATTTTTGGCTCTAGATCAAGTCAGGAACCGGGCTGTTAATTACCATACTTTCAGAAGCATGGGCGTGGCGCAAGCCTCACTGAATCGAGATTTCATCAGTCATCAATTGACCGATAGTATATGGACTATCTTGGGAAAGCCTCCGTCATGGGCAGAAAACATAGTCAAATATCCAATATGGGGGGCAAGATATTTGCAATTGTCACAGGCACAGACTCGAGGCGGAGATGCTCGGCCCTCGCGACAGGATTGGACCGATTTAAAGACTTTATGGAATACGGAGGCTGCTAGTTTAGAGGCGGTTGAGTCGCAGATACGCAGTGGGATTCGCAGCATTCCTGCTCAACTTTGGACGCGCGCGCAGTTGATTGTCAAAGCCGGGCAAACAATTGCGAGCAGACATGCGGCCGTTTTGGATTTTTTAGATGTTTATCATAGCCAGCAATCTGAGATGAGCTTGCGGTGGAAGATAGATACTCTGTGTTCGATAGCCAATGCATTGGAAAGATTCTCCAATTCTGCGCTGCGCGGCGCTCGCAACTATAGACCATTTGCAGACGAGGCTCGGGCGTATGCTATTGGTTTGAGGATGCGCGATGGTGCGCTTGCTCATTCTATTTCCGATTCCGAGGAGGGGGGGCAGTGGCGCGAACCTGTAGCCGATGTGCTTAATCGAATGGCTCAGGATATGGCTGAACCATCACTGGCTTTAGATTACCAGCGTCAGCTGATCATTCAGTTGGAAGGTGACGATAATAGTTTTTCTGCCGCTCGCAGTTTATTTGCTAAGCACCCGCGGCATAGCGAATGGATGCAATGGTGTGGAGGGACGAATCCGATGGCTCTGGGATGGGAGACGTCAAGCGCCAGTGTGCAATCGATGGCGCCTCTGCAACTGGATAGCGAAGGGCGTGTGCGTATCGTATTGATTGGGCACGGTAGTAGGGTGGATGGTCAAACCTTGTTTGGTTTCCGCAACGCCCTGGAGCTTCAAACAGAATTGGAAGCGCTTGTCGCACGTCTGCCGGCGGACAAGATCAGCGGCATCCATCTGGACCTGGTGGGCTGTGAGCTGGTGGACAGACAATTGCCGGCTGCGCAAACTTTGCCGGGACAGCTGGCCGCCTGGTTGCAATGCCAAGCGGATATGATGGGTTTGGGACGCGGAGCGGTATCACTGAGTGCGCGCGAGTATCCGGTACGTGTCAATGCCGAAGGTAAAAAGGAAATCCTGACCGAAGAATATGGCTGGATCACCAAGGAGTCGGCCCGCTTGCGAGACCTGCTGCATAAGGTGGAATGGCGTTGGGATCCCGAGGCACGGCAGATGATGCCGACGCCTGCGCAACTGGAGTCTTTATTAGAAGTAGGCCGCGACATTGAAAGCGTGGTTCATCATACCGCCTTGAGCGATGCGGAACGAGCTGCCCTGGTGGAATTACATCAACAGGTTGGTGATGACGTGCGGCAACACCTGTTGGGCGAACAGGCGCCGGATGCTGCGCATCGAGGCAGCGTGTCGGTTTACGCTGTGCAGAACATTGCCGCGATTCATCGTGCCGAACAGTGGTCTATTGCGGTCCAGGCACTGAAGCGAAGGGAAAGCCTGGACGATAGTTGGCTGGCGACGGTGCAGGTTCGGCGGTCGCACACCGGAAGCGGCATGGAGATTCGATTGATCAAGCGCGACACCGGCGAGGTGCGCTGGGTGCGCGACGAGAATCCTATTTTTGCGCAGTTCAATGATATTTCCTTGATGACGGAGCACTTGGCCAGCACATTTCAATGGAGCGCGGCAGAGCAGCGTCTAGTGGCGAGGCCGGACATAGAGCAAAGCCGGGGGGTGAACAGTTTGAATGCGGCATTCATGCTGCAAACCCTGATGAGCGTCAATCCGCGCAATGGCGGTCTGAATGCTGTGAGCGATGCAGCCAAGGTGCAAATTTACAGCCAGTTGGTGCAAAACAGCGTCGGCTTGGCGGAGGACGCCGCGCAGCTGGCCGGTTCGATACGCAGCGCGCTGGAAACCGAATGGAGCTTGGCTGCTCGTGGCACGGAGTTGATGTCGCGTGTTGCTGGCGTTGCCAATCCTGTGCTTGATGCTGTCAATATCGCCGCGACGGTGGTTAAGTTGCAGCAAACCAGCGATCCGGCTGCTCGTGCGGAGATAGAGGCCACGCTTGGCACTTCCGTCGTCATGAGTGGTTTGAATATAGCCAGTTTGATTGCTGGCTTGACAGGCGCTGGTGCTGTAGCTGCGGGTTTGAGTGCGTTGGCGGTGCCGCTGACAGGGTTGGCTGTGGGATTGCCGGCCTTGGTCGAGAATTACCAGCGCTTGCGGCAAGGCTTTGACCAAGCGTCGCAACGGTTGGATGCTATCGCGAACAGTATTGAGAGTGCTGGATTCCATCTGGAGCATGGCATATGGCAGCTGAATCCTGGAGCGGTCGTCGATCGCATTGATTTTCGTAGTGGTCAATTGCATTACGGCAGCGTGGAAATCAATGCGACTAAGGGCGGGAGTGCGCACACGGTCACGGGGGGGTGGGACCATTATTTTGCCCGCCCTGATCCGGATACCCATCGTTGGCTGGATGTGTATGCTGGCCTAGGTTTAGCTAGACAACAGGCATTTTCGCTTGATCCATCGCAGCCAAATTTACCAGTTTTGTTGCCTGCCGCAATCAGTCGCCGGCTGACCTTTGATTATCAGCAAGTGACAGGTAGGCGAACTGCCAGTGCGCCTGCCATGGATCGTTTACGCGCGCATTTTGGAACGGATTTTGTCCCGCGCATGTATGCGTTTCCAACCGATTGGGCTATTTACCGATTGGATGAGACGCGCCGGTCTACAGCCATCGAAGTGAACTTGGATGCATCAGCTCGCACTTTGATTATGCCGACGGTGGCCGATGCCGATGATCGCGGCTTATTAAGTTACACATTGAATGGCGGTGGTGGCGCGTATGCTGTCGTTTTGCCGGCAAATCCACTGAGCTTGAGGGTAGAGGCGAGTGGCAATGCCCAAGAGCGTTGGATTTTCGATGTGGACTATGCATTAAAGCAGCACAGCATTCAAGATGGTCGCGTTGTGCTTGGCGAGTTGAAGCCGCAGGTTTTCTCTGGGTTGGGCATTCAAAATAATTCGATTTCGATGGGTGGGCATACGGTGTCGTTCCATGGAGTAAACCGTCCGGCTGCTGTATTGTTGCGGCATCGTATTGGGGATGGGGCGCAAATTTGCTTAAATGTTGATTTGGCAGGGCGGCGCTATGAGTCTTCGCTATTATTGAGTGAAACGCCAACGGGAGCTAGCTTGGCGCCGTTGCAGCAGTTTTTTTCTAGCAGCGATGCGCAGACTTTATTGCGTAATGGCCGAATCGCAATGGTTGTCGGAAGGGAGGCAGGAGAGATTGAAATTGCCAGTGGCTTATCAGCTATCTTGCCATTTCGATTGAGCGCGCCAGAGACCGAAGGCAGCGGACTATCCAATGCTGATGTGAACAGTCAGCGATTGACACATGCCATGACAAGTTTTCCCTCGCCTGATGCGGGATCGGACTCGTTGCATCCTGCTGATGTTTCACGCCCCTCTTCTATGTTGAGTCACACAATCTAAAGGAGTGTGATTGCCGGTCATGGTAGACCATGGCTGGCCATTTTTGACTCTCATTTGCCTCTCTCAGGCAGGGTAAGATCGTTCATTAATGCGTGGTAATGATTGGTAAGATTTTTAAAGGGTGTGGCATGGGAATTAAGTTTTAGGATTCTCTTATTGTGTGAGATAGTTTGCAACTACCTGCAAAGAATAGTTACTTTGTTTAACTTGATTTTTTTTGCGCCATTATGATAAGCGGCTTGACTGGGTTTGGCTAAAGAGAATTTCCATATAAAGATTGTAGATTTTCATAGTAACTATATTCAGCGACATGATTTTTTGGGCGATATTATATCATTCAGCCTAAACTCAGATGATCATAAAAAATATACGTTGGAACAATGGGCGCGACGCATTGTGCCTGCTTTAGAATTGGGACAGTTCTCATACTATCTAAATGATGAAGGACTTCCTTTGGATTTTTGTAATTGGGTAATTTTTTGCTGCTGTTCGAAATGCTCTATTGGCAGGAGATCGGGATGTATTGCCTGAAGATTGGCAGGGCAATCGCACCCTATTGCCATAAATAAACAGACTTGCCAACCCGCCCAGACTTGAGGTGAACTCCCGGGTTTTACCGGTGCAGGATGGGAACATTGATGGAACATTTGGCCGAGGTGCCTGAGCCGAGAACCGGGCGCTACATCGCCCATCCGTTGGACGAAACTCTGGTGATTGCCGTGTGCGCCATCTTCGCGGGGGGGGCGGAGAGTTTTGTGGAAGCGGTCGAGTGGGCGGAGGTCAAGGAGGCTTGGCTGCGGCGCTTCCTGCCGTTGAAGAACGGCATTCCTTCTCACGATACCATCAACCGCGTGTTCCGACTGCTGGATCCCAAGCAGTTCGAGAACGCCTTCCGCAGCTGGACGCAAGGACTGCTGGGCTCGTTCCAGTAGATCGCCATCGATGGCAAATGCCTGCGTGGCACCGCTCGCGGCGCGCACAGCCCGGTGCACATGGTCAGCGCCTTCGCTACCGAACTGGGCTTGGCGCTGGGGCAGGAGAAAGTTGCTGACAAAAGCAATGAAATCAACGTGATACCGGCGTTGCTGGCCGCGTTGGATGTGGAGGGCTGTCTGGTCAGCCTGGATGCGATGGGCTGCCAGAAAGAGGTGACCCAGACCATCGTGGCGCGTAAAGCGGACTATTTGCTGGCGGTGAAGGAGAATCAGCCCAAGCTGCGTCAGGCCGTGGCGTGCGCGCTGCATGACCATCCCACCGAACGAGTGGCCAGCGCGCAAAAGGGGCATGGCCGCACGGTGTTGCAACATGTCGTGATTGCCCCGGCGGAAGGCATTGTCGACGCTCAGGCCTGGCCCGGCTGCCAAACAGTGGGCTGCGTGGATTCGGTGCGGCTGGATGGTCGCGGACAATCGGCGCTGGAGCAGCGCTATTATTTGTCGTCGCGCGCGTTGAGCGCGGAATAGCTGGCGCAGGCGGTGCGCCGTCATTGGGCGATCGAAAATGGCCTGCATTGGTGTCTGGATGTGATTTTTCGAGAAGATAACTGCCCATTGCGCGAAGATCATGGACCGCAGAATTTTGCGCTGCTGCTGAAATTCGCGCTCAACCAGCTGCGCAGCTCGCCGTATCAGGCCAAGAAAAGCATGCGGGTGCGGCGCAAGCGTGCTGGCTGGGATGATGACGCGTTGGCCGAGTTGCTGGGCATGTCGCCTTTATAACGTGAAGGTGCGATTGCCCTGGAAGATTGGCGGTCTGGGGACTGTGCATTTATAGTTGAGTTAATCGCGCCATTTGGTCATGAAAAGCAGGTGGTGGCAGACGTGGCAGAGCGTGTATTTAAAATTGCGCGTGGCGGAAAGATTTGTGTGTGGCGCAGTTTAATACAAACAGATATAGGATATGTTGCCAAGGCCGTGGAATGGATTGGCGTTTGAGGTGGGAAAACTGATAAATGCTATGATGCAGTGAAATACAGCAGCGTAAGATCCGCTAGTAGTAATAAACGCAAAATACTGTAACATGCTGGGTGTTGCCTAGATATTTCGTCCAAGAAATTCCTGGGAGCAGCGCCTAGCCTACATTCGGAATGTTTTTGTCTGTTTCAGGCCATCCTGGTCGCTGGTGCGTGACTCGGGAAGACGTTTGCAGAACAATCGTTGTAAGAGCCGCTAACAAAACCCCTGATCCTGCGTTGCGCCTCCTTGCCGTACTATTTGCACTGTCTGCGTTGGCGCGCCTTGGCTCAGTTACTCTTCGAGGTTTGTTAGCGGCCCTAAGCGTGAGTTGGCCAGCGGCGGAGTTTGCGTTTGGTGATTGCCGATATTGACAAGCTGGCTATGTTGAGCATTGATCAGGCGGTAACCTTCTATTAGCGGCAGAGGGAGGTTCACGTAGCAATTGACGCGGTGGCGGGCCGCTTTCCACGGGGTTATCCGTTAGAAAGCAGCTGCTCCATGAAAAGATCCTGAGTGGATTATTAGAAGTTATTTCCTGATGCGCCAGACAAGACAATGTGTTGTTGCTTTGATTTGGAGGGCTGTAATGGGAAACTACGCCATGGGGCGATCATACATTTCAACATGTCTTCTTGTTCTTGTTTGTTGGAGGGTTTAATGATGATCCGGATCGTGCCGTCGTCATTTCTTTTGCTACTGATAGAAAGCCATGTGCTATGAGTCTTGATGGATTTGACTTCCATTGAGTTCATGATCATATCGCATATGGTATTGGTTCCGATGCCAATGGATATGTGGATGTCAGGGTTGCCATCGCATAGCTGATTTGAAATAAGCTCATCAAGGAAAAGTTGAAAGTTGGCCTGCATGTCACACCTCGGTTCAATTAATGTCACCTAATTAATATAGTCTATTTAAGCATGAATTTCCATACCAACCTCCTTACCACATAAGAAATGAAATTACTAGCCTTACCAACCCTTACGCGAATTGATTTTCATTGCGGATTTTGATGAGCTTTATTTGCGTGGACGTATTTCTAGCTATGTAGATGCATAAATCTGAATTGGTATGGTTTCAAATTGCATGGCTCATATCTGTTGTGATGGACAGCAAATTTAAATTTTTTTACTATAATTAAAAAAGTGGTATGTAAATTTTAAATTGCCGCTAATTTAATTTGCATTGGCTGTCTGTGGATTAGTATAAATAATGAGGATATCATCCATGAGATGGATTATAGAGCACAATATAATTTATGACTATACAGAGGGAGTGTTGGAGGCCTCCGATGGTAGAAAAGTGGATCTTAAGTATAATGAGAATGTTCTTCTCAGTAAGCTGGTAAACGGATTTTTCGAGAAGCATGCTCTTATGGAGGCTGTTTGGGGGAAGCTAATAGTAACTGATTCAAGTTATCATAAATTGATATTTGAGTTAAGAGCACAGTTCGAGCGTATCGGTCTTGACCCTAAGCTGATTAAGACTGTTCCTAGGCGAGGGTGCATGTTTGTAGGAGTATGCGAGCGTAGTGAGGACGATTTTCAAGAAGATGAAAAAGGCGTAAGGGATGCGGAAGAGAACCGAAGTGATTCTCCAGCAGAACTGGCGATTTCTGATTCTGGACAAAATGATGATCGCAGCCTGGATGAGTCTTTGGTCAATATTGGAAATAAGTATGCTTTATTGACAGGGCGTAAGGTTAGAGATGTTTTGTTTTGTATTCTTATCGCATCCTTAGGTTTAGTCTCAGGATGGTTTTTTTCTGATTTTTTACCGGGTTTTTATATAAATAAAATTAAGAAGGATAATGGATCAATTTATGTGGTAGGCTTGCTATATAAAGATGTTCCCAAGTTGCCTGGTTCTAGTGGCGATGTATTCTACATCAAGAATAGAAAAGGAACTTCGATATATTATTGCGATAAGCATGATGGGAGTGATTTGAATTGCAAAAATCAAATAAGCTTTTAATTGGATTTGGGATTTTTTTTCTTTTTTTGTATATTGGATATTCTTGTAATAATTATCTATTTGATAGCAGGGTGGTCTGTACCGCGAAAATATCTGAGTTAAAGTTCCCACGTAAGGATGGAAGGATTGTTACTGTTAATGGGTTTATCGACCTTGATATGAAAAATGAAACAGTATATTTTTTCTTTCAATCTCCAACGGGTGATTTTGTGAATAGAATGCTGCATTTTTCAACGCGTTATGCTGCAAATGGAGAGGTTAAGTCGGCTGTTATTGATAAAAAGATCATATCTCGATCAGAATATGGTAATCTGGGAGACGAATATCATCTTTACGATGTTGGGACTAAGCATTTATTAAATATGATACCGGTAACGAATAATGTCACTCAGGTGAGTTTTGGTCCTTTAAGTTTTTTTTGTGAAAATGAAGAACGTATATAGTAGATGGCACAAGCAGGCTGTGAATTGATTCTTGGGTTCGTACTGTGCCAATTAGACCGCACATCCAGATTTTCTATTGACCGGTCGCTTCTCTGTCATTGACTGCGCGACCGGGCCTGATCAACTTATTTCATAAGCAATGGCTTTAGTTTCGAGTGTGCCTCGCGCAAGATGCGTGCCGTGGTGTCCCAGTCCACGCAGGGGTCGGTGATGGAGCAGCCGTAGCGCAGTTGGGACAGGTCGGCCGGTATCGGCTGGTTGCCGCCTTCGATGAAGCTCTCCAGCATGAAGGCGCGGATGCTGCGGTTGCCGTGGACGATCTGCGAGACCGCGTCGGCCAGCACCATGGGCTGCAAGGCGTGGTTTTTCCAGGAGTTGCCGTGGGCGCAGTCCACCATGATCACCGGCGGGATATCGCGCTTTTTCAGCGCCTGTTCGGCCAGCGCGACGCTGACCGAGTCGTAGTTGGGCCGGCCGCCGCCGCCGCGCAGCACCAGATGGCCATGCGGATTGCCGCGGCTGTTCACCACCGCGACTTGACCGGCGTGATCCATGCCCAGGAAGGCGTGCGGGCTGCTGGCGGAGACGATGGCGTTGAGCGCCGCGTCCAGGGTGCCGTCGGTGCTGTTCTTGAAGCCCACCGCGCTGTCCAACGCCGACGCCAGTTCGCGGTGGATTTGGGATTCCGTGGTGCGGGCGCCGATGGCGGTCCAACTGTACAGGTCGGCCAGGTATAGCGGCGACAGCGGGTCCAGCGCCTCGCCGGCCAGCGGCAGGCCCAGTTCGGCAGAGGCCAGCAGGAAACGCCGGGCGATGTGCATGCCCTCGTCCATGCAGCAGCTGTCGTCCAAATACGGGTCGTTGATCAGGCCTTTCCAACCCACGCTGGTGCGCGGTTTTTCGAAATAGGCGCGCATGACTATCAACAGCGTGTCGTCCAGTTCCGCCGCCAGTTCGGCCAGTCGCTCGGCGTAGTCCAGGCCGGCGCGAGGATCGTGTATCGAGCACGGGCCGATTACCACCAGCCAGCGCGGATCTTGTCCGGAGAGCACGCGTTTGACGGCGGCGCGGCCGGCATGCACCGATTGCGCCGCGCGCGCGCTTTGCGGCAGGCTGCGCAGCAGTTCGGCCGGGCTGGGCATGGCGCGGTAGTCGGCCTGGCTGGCCGGCGGCAGGGAGGGAGGGTGGCCGGCAGCGCGCGAGGGGCTGTCTGGCCGGGCGAGGGTGGTCATGGGTCTTCTCCGCGAAGCGATCCGCAAACCGTCAGCGGATGCGCTCCGTTGTTTGCGGCAGGAGCGGCGCGGGTAGCGGCCGCTCCGGATGGTGGCATGTGCGACAGGACAGCGCGGGCTTGCCACGGTTCAGGGCAAGAATAAGGGGGCACCGCGACGCGTGCATGTCAGGCCGCCAGCGTGGCGCCGCCATCCACCACCACGTCCTGCATGGTGATGTGGCCGGCCAGATCGGAAGCCAGGAACAGCACGGCGCTGGCCACATCGGCCGGGGTGGCCAGCTTGCCCAGCGGAATGCCCAAGCGAAACGCTTCCGGCTTGCCGGCGATGGTGCGGGCCGCGCCGCTGTCGTCCCGCCACATGCCGCGCAGCATCGGCGTGTCGGTGGAACCGGGCGACACCACATTGCTACGTACGCCGTACGGAGCCAGCTCCAGCGCCGCGTTGTGGCTCAGGCTGACCAGCGCGGCCTTGGACGCGCTGTAAGCGGCCATCTCCAGGCGCGGCACATGGGCGGCGTTGGACGCCACGTTGACGATGGCTCCGGCGCGGCGCGCCTTGAAATGCGGCAGCAGCGTGCGCATCAGGTAGAAGGGGCCGCTGACGTTGACATCCAGGCATTGCTGCCAATCCGCCAGCGACAGCGTGTCCAACTCGCCCAGGCGCAACACGCCGGCGGCGTTGACCAGCACGTCGGGCAGCGCGTCCTCCTCGGCTAGCCGGCGGCACAGCGCGGCCACGGCATCGGCGTCGCGGATGTCGAGCGGCAGCTCGCGCAGCATGCCGTCGCGCGCGGCGGCGCGCTCGAACTGCCAGTCCAGCGCGATGACGCGCGCGCCGGCTTCGACAAAGCGGCGCGCCGCCTCCTGGCCTATGCCTTGCGCCGCGCCGGTGACCCACACGCATTGGCCGCTGAAATCCAGTCCGCGCATGCTCAGGCCTCCTGCGGCAGCTTGGCGGCGATGGCGGCCCACCAGCCGTTCAGCGTGGGTTCGCGCGCCAGGTCTTCAAAGCCGATGTCGAGACCCTGCGCCTGCCACTTGCCCACCAGCTCCATCAGGCGGATGGAGTCCAGGCCGTAGTCCAGCAGATTGTCGTCGCCGGCCAGGCTGTCGTCGCCATCGGCCAACACGGTCAGCACCTGGGTTTTCAGCCAGTCGCGAGTCCATGCTTCCTGCCCTCCCTCTGTCAGGGAGGAAGCGGTGATGACCGCGCCGCAGCGGGTCGCCACATAGCGCAGCGCCATCTTGTGCTCGTCCTCGCTGAAGTCGGCCACCGCGTCGCCGACCATGAAGGCCTGGATGTCGCGCATGAAGGCGTCGCAAGCGGTCATCATGCACCCGATGTGGGCATAGACGCCGCAGATCACCAGCTGGTCCCGGCCCCAATCTTTCATCCTTTGCTGCAGGTCGCTGCGCTGGAAGGCGCTGTAGCGCCATTTGACCAGCACGGTGTCTTGCGGCCGCGGCGCGATCCGCGGCGTCACCGCTTGCAAGGCCGGATCGGCGGTGGTGAGGCCAGGGCCCCACATATCATTCAGCAGCGCGCGGTCTTCCGGCTTTTGTTCCGTCGGCTGCGCGGTGTAGACCACCGGCACGCCGTGGCGGTCGGCCCAGTCGCGCAGCGCGGCGATGCGGGCGGTCAGCTCCTGCATCAGCGGGCTGTCCTCGCCGTAAAAAGCCAGGAAATAGCGCTGCATATCGTGGATCAGCAGCGCGGCGCGGGCGGGGTCGACCTGCCAGGCGGTTTTGTTGGCCGGAAAGTCGGCGGCTTGCGGCAAGGGGTAGGCGTTGAGTTTGGGGATGCTCATGGGTTCAGGCTCCGGCTGCGGCGGCTAGCTGGGCGCGCAGCGTTTGTTTGTCTATTTTGCCGACGTGGGTCAGCGGCAGGGCTGCGGTCAGCTCGAAACGATCCGGCAGCTTGTAATCGGCCACGCCGATCTCGCGCAGGAAGCGGCGCAGGGCCACCGCCCGGAGGCCGTCGCCGCGCGGGACGATGAAGGCGCAGCTCTTTTCGCCCAGCATGCTGTCCGGCATGGCCACCAGCGCGGCCTGCGCCACTTGCGGGTGTTGCAGCAGCAGGTGTTCGATTTCCTCGGCCGCGATCTTCTCGCCGCCGCGGTTGATCTGGTCTTTTACCCGGCCCACCACTCGCAGATAGCCTGTCTCGTCGGCCACCACCATGTCGCCGGAGTAGTAGAAGCCTTCGTTGTCGAACACGCGGGCATTGTGCTCAGGCGCCAGGTAGTAGCCGCGGAAGGTGTAGGGGCCGCGGGTGGCGAGCATGCCGGGCGTGCCCACGGGCACGGCACGGCCGGCCTCGTCCACCACTTTCACCTCGTCGCCGTCGCTCATCGGCCGGCCCTGGCAACCAAAGACGATGTCGTCGCCGTCGTCCAGCCGGGTGTAATTGACCAAGCCCTCGGCCATGCCGAAGACCTGCTGCAGCTTGCAACCCAGCACGGCCGGCACCTGGCGCGCCATGGACTCGGCAAAGCTGGCGCCGCCCACTTGCAGCAGTTTCAGGCTTTGCAGCTGGGCCTCTCGCCCCTGCGCGGCTTGCAGCCACAGTGCCACGGCCGGCGGCACCAGCGCGGCGATGTCCACCTGATGCCGCTCGATCAAGGCGAAGCAGGCCAGCGGTTCCGGGCTGGGGGCCAGCGCCACGGCGCCGCCGGCATGGAATACGCCGAGCGCGCCGGGCGAACTGAGCGGGAAGTTGTGCGGCGCAGGCAGCGCGCACAGGAAGCGGGTGTGCGGTCCGAGTTCGCAGATTTCGGCGCTGCGGCGCACGCTGTAGAAGTAATCGTTGTGGGTGCGCGGAATCAGCTTGGGGGTGCCGGTGCTGCCGCCGGACAATTGGAAGAATGCGACTTCGGCCGCATCGGATGGGCCGGCGCCGGCCGGCAGCTCGGCATCGTTTTGCAGCGCGGCTTCCAGCGTGTCGTGCGCGAACAGATGCAGGTTCAGTTCGGGCGAGATCGCGCGCAGCTCGTCCAGCATGGCGTCGTCGTGAAACAGGCCATGGGTGCGGTCCGCGATCAGCAGTTTCGGCCGGATCTGCCGCGCGTAGGCGGACAGTTCCAGCTTCTGATGGCTGAACAGCGCGTTGACCGGCGCGACGCCGAGCTTGAGCAGCGCGAACAGCGCGATATAGAACTCGGCCACATTGGGCAGCTGCACCAGCGCCGTGTCGTGGCGGCGCAGGCCTTGCCTATGCAGCCAGGCGGCCAGATTGCGGGATTGGCGGTCCAGTTCGGCGTAGCTGATGGCGCGTTCGCCGCACAGGATGGCTGGCGCATGCGGACGTTCGCGGCATTGCCGCTCCAGCATCTCGGTCATCGGCAGGTCGGTCCACCAGCCGGCGGCGCGATAACGGGTGGCCAGCGCTTGCGGCCATGGAGTGAAGGCGATGCTCATGCCAGCGCCTCCATGCCGGTGAGTCCGAAGGCGGCCAGCATGGTGCCCAGTTTGGCCTGAGTTTCCGCCCATTCCGATTCCGGCGTGGACGCCGCAACGATGCCGGCGCCGGCGAACAGGCGGGCGCGGTTCTTGGCCACCGTGGCGCAGCGTATGGTCACCGCCCACTCGCCATTGCCTTCCTCGTCGCACCAGCCCACCATGCCGCTGAACACGCCGCGCTGGAACGGCTCGATCTGGCCGATCAACTCGCGAGCGGAGGCCGTGGGGAAGCCGCAGATGGCCGGCGTGGGATGCAGCAGGCAAGCCAGCTTCAGCGCCGTCATGGCGGGGTCGGCCAGCCGGCCTTCTATCGGCGTGCCCAGATGCCACATCGCGCGGGTGCCGAGCAGGGACGGCGCATCGGGGATGGATAATTCCACGCAGTGCGGCGCCAGCGCGCTGCGGATGTCCTCGATCACCAGACTGTGTTCGTAATGGTCCTTGGCGGATTGCAACAAGGCGTCGCCTGCGGCCTGATCGGCGCGGGCGTCCGTCTGGCGTTTGGCGGAGCCGGCCAGGGGGAAGGTATGGACGCTGGCGCCGTGCTTGCGCAGCAGCAACTCCGGGCTGACGCCGACCAGATGGCCGCCAGCGGCCAGCGGCAGCTGGAACTGGTAGCCGTGCGGGTTCTGTCGGCACAAGGCATCGAATATCTGGTCGGCCGCCAGCGGTTCGGCAAACTCCACCTCATACACGCGGGACAATACAGCCTTGCGGATATCGCCATGGCGGAAGCGGGCGATGGCCTGGCTGACGGCGGACTTGAAGCCCGGCTCGTCCGGCAGGCTGCGCGCGCTGACGGCCCGGCTGGCGGCGGCCGCGCGGCGGGAGGCGGCCTCTAGCCGCTCTGCGCGGTCGAAAAAGCCGTGGCAGGACGGGATGAACAGTTCCGACGGTTGATCCATATCGAAAGGAATGGCGCCCATCAGCACGGGTTGGTCGATGCCGGCGGCGCGGGCGCGGGCGCGGGCGAAGGCTTGGCTAACGGCGGTCTGGAAGTGGCGGTCTTTCGCCGGAACGCTCAGGCGGCTATGGATGCCGGCGGCCTTCAGGCTGCGATGGGCGGACAGAAAATAAAACACAGCGTCCGTCTGTTCGGTCATCACGGATGGCTTGCTCATGGCAGGCTCCAGTTGATAATGATAATAATTATCGTTCAAAGTTATCGCCAAAGCTGGACTAAGTCAACTGTAAAAATGCTGCTTAATTCATTTGGGATGAGATTTGTTTTTTGGAAAACTAGATGGCGGGTGAAGCATTGCTTTGCGCCGGGCAGTGCCCGGCAAGCATTACCCCGTTGTCAGCCGCCTCGCCAGCGCTTCCCCTATCCGCCGCATGGGTTGCGGATCGCTCATGCCGATGTGATCGCAGTCCAGCTCCATCACCTCCAGCCGGCCGTTCAGGTAGGGCGCCCAGTCGACTGCCTGCGGTCCATCCGCAGGATGATGGCTGGCGCGGAACAACAGCATGTCGCCGTGGTAGCGCGGCGTCTGGCTGGCGCGGAAGTGCCGCATGCCTTGCCACGACGCCAGGGCGAGTTTCTCCAGCGCGGCTCGGCCCAGCGGCGCCAGCGGGCTGCCGGGGCGCAGCAGGCGCTGATAGATGGCCTCGTTGTCCAGTGGGCGGCCATCGGGACCGGCATCGAGTTCGCCGTTGACGGTGAGCACCGTCACCAGCGCGTCGCGCAGGGTAGGAGCGGGACGGCCATGCCAGCGTGTGACCGGGTAGCTGTCCATCAGCGCCAAGAGTTCCACGGTTTCGCCGGCCTGTTGCAGCGCGGTGGCCATGGCCTGGACCAGCGCGCCGCCCAGCGACCAGCCGAGCAGCCGGTACGGTCCGCGCGGCTGAATGGCGCGGATTTGCTTGATATAACCGCTCACCATGGCTTCGAAGCTGTCCGGCGTCTCGCCGCGGATGCCCGCTGCCTGCAGGCCGTAGATGGCCATGCCGGGCAGGTGGCGCGCCAGTCCCAGATAGCACCAGGATAGTCCTTCCGCCGGATGCAGGCAGAACAGCGCCGGCAGCGCGCCAGGCTGTATGGTCAGCAAGGGGCCGAACGGGTCGCTGTCTTGCGCGGGCGGCCGGTGCGCCGCCGGGGCGGACAGCGCTTGCGCCAGCGCGTTGACGGTGTGATGGGTGAACAAGGCGGAGACAGGGACTTCGCGCTCCAGCTCGCGGCTCAGCCGGTTGGCGGCCTGAATCGCCTGCAGCGATTTGCCGCCCATGGCGAAGAAATTGGCGCTCGGACTGTCCGGCGTGACGCCCAGCACCTGTTGCCAGACCGCCATGATCTTGCGTTGCAAGGGCGTGGCTTCCCCCGCACCCGCCGATGCGACGGTCGCGCCATCGGCCAGCAGGGCCAGCTGCTTGCGGTCTATCTTGCCGTTGACGTTGCGCGGCAGTTGTTCCAGCCAGCGCCAGCGGTCGGGAATGGCGGCGGCGGGCAAGACATCCGCCAGCGCGTGGCGCAGCGCGGCCGCATCGGCTTGCTCCTCCCCGCTCAGGAAGGCTGCCAGCGCGTAGCCGCCGCCGGCCAGCGGCAGCCCGATCACCGCGGCTTCCCGCACCGTGGGATAGGCCAGCAGCGCGTTCTCCACCTCGGCTGGATCAATGCGCAGGCCGCTGATCTTCAGCTCCTGGTCCAAGCGGCCCAGGAAGCGCAGCTGGCCATCGCGCCAGGCGACTCGATCCCCGGTGCGGTAGGCGCGCGGCGAGCCGGGCAGGGCGCTCAGTTCGACGAAACGGCGCGCGGTCAATTCCGGACGGTGCAGATAGCCCAGGGCCAAGGCCTCGCCCAGCAGGCACAGTTCGCCGGCCTCGCCCGCCGGCACCGGGCGCAAGGTCTCGTCCACAATGACGGCGTCCACGCCGGGGCGGGGCAGGCCGATGGGCAGGCTGTCGGAACCGTCCCATGCCGCGCCGGGGCCGGACAGGATGGCGCCGGTGGCGATGACGGAGGCCTCGGTCGGGCCGTAGCTGTTCAGCAGGACGCAGTTTGGCAGCAGTTCGCGCCAGCGGCGGGCGCGCTCGGGCAGGGCGGCTTCGCCGCCGATGATGACCAGGCGCACGCCGGACAGCTGCTCGGCCAGCTGCGGCGTCAGCGCATAGGCCAGCTCATGCCAGAAGGCGGTGGGCAGGTCCAGCACGTCAATGCCCTGCTCGGATACGGCAGCGACAAAGGCCGGCATCGATTCCAGCATGGCCTCGTCGCGCAGCAGCAAGGCGCCGCCATGGCATAGCGCGAGGAAGATTTCCTCCACGCTGGCGTCGAAATGCAGCGGCGCGAACTGCAGCATGCGTTCGCCCTGGGCAAAACGGTAGAACTGGCCGGCGCTGGAGACGAAATGCTCCAGGGCGCCGCGGCTTACCAGCACGCCGTTGGGCTTGCCGGTGGAGCCGGAGGTGTACAGCAGGTAGGCGGGTAGATCCGCCGCCGCGGATATGGCGCGCATCTGAGCGGGCGAGAAAGGCAAGGGCTCGTCCAGGCATAGCGTGGCGATGCCGCCCAGCTGCGCCGCCCAGAGCCGCCAAGTCAGCGCCAGCTTGGGCGCGGCATCGTCCAGTGCCATTTGCAGGCGCGCCGGCGGGCCGTGCGGGTCCAGCGGGACATAGCAGCCGCCGGCCCATAGCGTGGCCAGGATGGCGACAATCGCATCGACGCCGCGCGGCAGCAGAATGGCCACGCGCTCGCCGTCCTGCAGGCCCTGGGCGCGCAATTGACCGGCCAGGGCCTGGACTCTGGCCAGCAAGTGGCTATAGCTCAGCGTTTGCGCTCCGCAGACCAGCGCCGCCGCATCCGGCTGGCTGGCGGCTTGCTCCGCCAGGCGGGCCATGATGTCTTGCGGCGGGCGCGCCAGCGCGGGGCCGTGCAGCACGGACAAGGGCGGCAGATGGGGCAGCAGCTCGGCCAGCGGCGTGGCGGGTTGCGTTTGGGCCAGTTTGTCCAGCCAATGCAGCAGCGATTGCCACAGCGTTTGCAGCCGCTCTGGCGGATAAGCGCGCGGATTGGCCTCCAGGCTGAAACGCCATTCGGTATTCAGCAGGCTGAGGTTGATGGACAGATCTTCCACCGGCCCGGCGCTGACCGGCAGGATGCGGGCCTCAAGCCCGGCGAACGGCGCGCGGCGGTCGAACGGCATCAGGTTGACGACGGGGCCGAACAGCCGCTCATCGCCTGCCAGCCGGTTTAGGTCGCCGCGCAGCCATTCGTAGCGATAGCGCTGGCGGGGGCGGATGGCGCGCAGGCCATCCTCCGATTGGCGCACCAGTTCCGCCAGCGTGTCGTCTGGCGTCAGCCGCAGGTTGAACGGGGCGATATTCATCGCCATGCAGGGGATGTCCAGCGCCGAGGAGCCGATGCGGTTCATCACCGGCAGGCCCAGGGTGATGTCGCGGCGGCCGGTGTGTTCCGCCAGCCAGGCGGCAATCGCGGCCAGCAGCCAGCCTCCCCAATTGCCGCCGCATGCTTTGGCGGCAAGCTGCCAGCTGGCGATCCGCTGCCCGTCCAGCATGCCGCCGGTCTTGGCGACCTGCTCGGCCAGCGTCTGCGGCGGCGCCAGCGTCACCGCTGCGGGGAGATTGTTTTGCCGCTGCAGCCAGAAAGCGCGGTCATGCTCGCGATCCGTCGATGCCCGATAGGCCTGGTCTTCCGCCAGCACTTTCTGCAGCGACCAGTCGGGCAGGGGAGGCATGGCTTGGCCGGACGCCCGCGCGCTGTAGCGCGCAGCGATCGCCTTGGCCAGCAGGCCGTAGCCGTAGCCGTCCAGCGCGATGTGGTGCGTTTGCAGAAACCACAGGTGATGGTGAGAATCCAGCTTCAGCAGCGCCGCACGGAACGGGCGTTCGAAATCGGTTTGCCAGGGGCGGGCCAGAGATTCGCGCATCCATGCATCGGCGGCCGCGCGCGGCTGGGCCGCGCCGCTGAAATCATGCAGCGCCGGGGGCGGAAACGGTTCCGCATGCGGCTGCTGCCACAGCGATTCGCCGTCGAAATGGAACTGCATGTTCAGCGCAGGGCAGTGCGCGAGCACTTCCGCGGCGGAGTCCAGCAGCGCCTCGGCATGGAGAGGGCCGCGCAGTTCTATGGCTTCGGCGGTCCAGTAGGATGGATTGTGCGGAGCCAGTTGCTGGCCCATCCAGATGCCGTGCTGGGCGGCGCTGACGGGGAGGCGGGACGGTGTCGGGTTCATGGTGTGCTGCGGGGTGGGCCGCGCGGGCGGCTTGCGGAATGATGATGTCGCATAATAAATGCGATTGAGTATCAATTGCAATTATCTATGCAAAAATCTGCAAAATTTACGGCGATGACTGCCGCGGCCGGCTGGCCGCGGTAAGAAGGGATTGCTTTAGCCGGCGTGGTGCGCCAATCCATCCACCAGAATATGCGGCACGCCTTGCGGGCAGCGTTCCACGCGTCCTGTCACGCCGTAGACCGCGCGCAGCGTGGCGGCGTCGATGACCTGCTCCGGCCGGCCATTGGCCAGCAACTGGCCGCCTTTCAGCATCAGCGCGCGGTCGGTATGGCGCAGCGCGGCGTTGAGGTCGTGCAGCACGATGACCGTCACCATGCCGCGGCGGCGGGTTTCGCGGCGCAGCAGGTCCATGACATGGAACTGGTAGTTCAGGTCCAGCGCCGACAGCGGCTCATCCAGCAGCAGCACTGCCGGTTCGCGGATCAAGGCCTGGGCGATGCCGACCAGCTGGCGCTGGCCGCCGGACAATTGGTCAAGATAATGGCGCGCCAGGTGGGCGATGCCCAAGGACTCCAGCAGCGCCACCACCTCGTCGTCGCCATGGCGGCGAAACAGCCCCGCAGCCGTTGCCTGGCCGGCCACCATCAAGGACTCGAACACCGTCAGATGCACGCAGGGCGGCAGCGTTTGCGGTAGATAGGCGGCCTCCCCTTGGCGACGGTTCAATGGCCTATCGCCCAGCCGCACCGCGCCGTCGCAAGGCTGCAGGCCTGCCAGCGCGCGCAGCAGCGTGGATTTGCCGCTGCCGTTGGGCCCGAGCAGGGCGGTGACTTCGCCGGCCGCCAGGCTGGGCACGCTGAGCTTGTCTATCACCCGGTGTTTGCCGTAGCTCACCGACAGGTTTTCCAGCGACAGATGCCCGCTCATGTCCGACCTCCGTTGCGCAGCACGATGGCGATGAAGAAGGGAATGCCCACCAGCGAGGTGACGATGCCCACCGGCACGATGACGCCGGGGATCAGGTTCTTGGTGGCACAGGAGGCCAGAGACAAAATGGCCGCCCCCGTCAAGGCGCTGACCGGCAGATAAAAGCGATGATCCTCGCCCACCAGCCGGCGTGCGATGTGCGGCGCGATCAGGCCGATGAAGCCTATGGTGCCGACGAAGGCCACGGCCAGCGCGGTGAGCAGGCTGGCGCGCAGCAAGGACGCCAGGCGCAGGCGGCGCACGTCTATGCCGAAGCTGGCGGCGCGGTCCTCGCCCAGCCGCAGCGCGGTGAGGCGCCAGGCATTGGCCATGGACCACGGCAGAATCAGCGCGAAAGCGCCGAACAGCAGCGTGAGCTTGGGCCAATCGGCGCGCGACAAGCTGCCCATCAGCCAGAACACCAGGTCTTGCAGCGCGTCGGCGGTGGAAACGAACTGCAGCAGCGAAACCAGGGCATTGAAGCTGAAGAACAGCGCGATGCCGAACAGCAGCACGCCGCTGGCCGCCATCCGCGTCACCCGCGCCACGCCGTCTAGCAGCAGCGCGGAGCCGAGGGCGAAGACAAAGGCGTTGGCCGGCAGCATCCATGCTGCCGGCACGCCGGGCAGGCTGAGGTTCAGCAGAATGGCCAGCGCCGCGCCAAACGCCGCCGCCGGCTGCAGGCCCAGCGTGAACGGGTCGGCCAACGGGTTGTGCAGCACGGTCTGCATCTCCGCGCCGGCCAGGCCCAGCGCCAGGCCGGCGGCGACGGCGATCAGGGCGTAGGGCAGGCGGATGTCCCATACAATGACGGCAGTGGACGGATCGGCCGTGGCCGGATCAAGCAGCGTGCGCCAGAACTCGGCCAGCGGCAGGCCGCTGGCGCCGGTGGTGACATCGAGCGTCAGCGAGGCGAATATCAGCCCGATCAAAAACGCGATCAGCAACAGCCGGCGCAGCAGGCGCCGGCGGTAGTCGGCGGAGATGGCCGAGGCGGCGGGCGCCGCCATGGCGTGTTCCATCATTTGCCGCCCCTCGCCCAGTAAGTGCCCTGCGGCGGGATCGCCAGGAAGTCGCGGTGCAGCTGCTGCCAGCTGGCGTCCGGGTCCAGTTTGGCGAAGCGCTGCGGCTGCAGCGTTTTGGCGAAGGCTTCCAGCAGCACGATATGGTAAGGCGTGTTGTAGAAGTGGTGCCAGGCGCCGAAAGTGCGGCCCTCGCGCACGGCGGCCAGTGCGCCCACTGGCTTCCGCGCGGCGGCGGCGGCCAGCGAGGCGCGAGCCTGGGCCGGCGCGACATCGGCGCCGAACTGGATGCCGGTCTTGTCGCCGGGCGCGGCGCTGCCGGTGCCGATATACCAGTCCGGCTTGGCGGCCAGGATGTGCTCCATATTGACTTCGCCTACCGCGCCCGGAATCAGCGTGTCGCCGATATTGACGCCGCCGGCGGCGTCCACCAGTTCGCCCAGGCTGCCCTTGCCGGCGCTGGTGACGTTGGGGAAAGCGCCGGCGCGCAGGTCCAGAAACACCTTGGGCTTCTGCTGCGCCGGGATGGCGGCCACGGTTTTGCGGATGGCGTCCATCTTGCTTTGATAAAAGCGGATGAAGCGTTCCGCCTCGGCCTCGCGCTGCAGCGCCTGGCCCATGATGCGCAGGCTGGGCACGGTGTGCTCCAGCGGCGTGTTGCGGAAATCGACGAACACCACCGGCACTTTGGCGGCTTGCAGCTGCTTGACGATGGGGTTGGAGAGGCCGGGGCCGTGGCCGGAGACGCTGAAGATGGCGATGTCCGGTCTCAGCGCCAGCACTTTCTCGGCGCTGACCGAGTTCTCGCTGGTGCCGCCTATCAGCGGGATGCGGTCAATTTCGGGGAAACGCTTCTTGTATTGGGCATAGGTTTGCGGGTCCAGCTGGCGGAAGTCGCCTTGCCAGCCTGCGATGCGGGCCAGCGGCTGCTTGCCTTCCAGCAGCGCCAGCGCGTAGAACAGCCGGCCTTCGCCCAAGAGGATGCGGTTGACCTTGGCCGGCGCGTCCACTTTGCGGCCGGCAATGTCGGTGATGACCGTGGCCTGGGCGGCGAACGCGTTTGCGGCGAGCAGCGCGGCCAGCAGCAGGCGGGAGAACAGGGTTTTCATCGGCAATCCTTTACTTCTGCCAGTCGAGCTTGAGTTCCGGCTGCTTGGCCATCAAGCCCAGGTGCTCGTCCATGATGAATTCGATCTTGGCCAGCTTGTCGGCCGCGTCCGCCGCGCACACCATGTCCAGCGTGTCGCCTTGGCGCTGGATGTCGCAGGTGCCGATGGGAAACTGCACATGGGCGCGATGGGTGTCGAAATCCACCGGTACTTTCAGCGCGTAGTGCTTGCACAGCTTGTACAGCACCTTGTCGGCGTGGGCGGTGGTGAGGGAAGCGCGGCTGCTCAGCATCTTGATTTCTCCTATTGCATAAACGGGAACAGGCAGTTGGCGGACCTGAAGGGTCCGGCAACTGCCGTGCGCGGCTTCCCGTCCGCTTGAGCCAAGCGGACGGGAAGGGCGGGGTTTAGAACTTGCCGGTCAGGGTCAGCCAATAGCGGCGGCCTTCGTCGACCATCCAGTTGCCATCGAGGCCGTTATTGCGGGCGCGGTCGTCGATGGCGACTTTGCGGTCGCCTACGTTCAGCACGGCGAAGTTGACGTCGAAGGTCTTGTTGATCTGGTAGGTGCCGCCCAGATCCCAGGTGCTGGAGCCGCCGCGGGTGCGTGTGACATTGGCGCCGTTGCGGAAGCCGGTGTAGTACTGCTTGCCCTCAAAGTTGAGGCGGCTATATACGTCCAGTTTTTCCACCGGGTTCCAAGCCAGCTTGACGTTGCCAGCGTGCTCAGGGGTTTTGTCCAGCGGCATGCCTTCCAGCGATTGGCCGGAGTAGCTGGTTTCCTTCCCGCCGTGGCGTTTGGACTTGGTGTAGGTGTAATTGCCGGATACGGTCCAGCGCGGCGCGAAGCGCCAGCTGCCGGAGAATTCCAGGCCATGGATGTCTACGTTGTCTACGTTGTCGTAGACATAGATTCGGGCAGGTTTTCCGCCTTTGCCGATCAAGCTGGTAGAGAATTGATCCGTTCCGTAGCTGACAACCTTGTTTTTGAAACGGTTATAAAACAGGGTGGCGTTGGCGCTCAGGTCCTGGTTGTTATCGAAATGCAAGCTGGCCTCGTAGGAGGTGCTCTCTTCCGGCTTCAGATTGGAGTTGCCGCACAGCAAGCCGGTTTCCACTTGGCTGCCGGTCCGCATGCAGTAGCCGTCGGTGCTTTGGCGGATGGTCGGCGCCTTGAAGCCCTTGCCGACGCCGCCTTTTAATGTCCAGTTGGCATTCAGTTGATCCACCAGATACAGGCGCGGCGTGAAATGGCTGCCGAATACGCTGTGATGGTCGAGACGGCCGCCGCCGGTCAGTTTAAGGGTGTCGGTCAGGTCGTAGGTGTCCTCGGCGAACAGCGCCCAGGTGTTTACCGTGACCTTGTTGGGGTTCGGCGCGCCGGTGTATTTGAGCGGCGCTTGCAACGCTTCCTGCGCGGCCATGTTGTCGCCTGCTTGCTGGCCGATCTGGCTGCCCAGCTTGAAGGTGTGGCGATCAAACAGGAAGGTGAGCTGGCCGTCCAGCGTGGTGTTGGTCAGTTTGAGCCCTTTGCCGTCGTCCACATTATTTTCGCGGTGGCTGGGCTTTTCGATTTCCTGATACAGGGCCAGGTTGGAGCGGATATTGCCGTACTTGCCGTTGTGGCTGAGGCTCCAGTGGTCGCGGACGTCGAAATAATCGTCCTTGGTGTCATTAAGCGCAACGCTCTTGCCGGGCGTGGTGGTCTGACGCAGCTCATTGTGGCCGGCTTCGAAGGTGATCTCGTGATCCTTGTTGGGGGTGAAGCTCAGCTTGGCATTAATGTCACCCAGGTGTGTGCCGACTTTGCCGCCGTCGCCGCTGTTGGCGTAGTAGATGCTGTCTTCCGCCTGGTTGCTCAGGGCACCATACAGTTGCATCGACAGCAAATCTTTCACCAGCGGACCGCCGACCCAGAAGCTGCTCTGGCCGGTATTGCCTTCGTTGGCGTGCTCGGTGATCGTGCCGCCCAGCGTCATCGAGCCATGCCATTCCTTCGGCGCTTTGCGGGTGATGATGTTGACCACGCCGCCCATCGCGTCGGAGCCGTACAGCGAAGACATCGGGCCGCGCACCACTTCGATGCGTTCAATAGCCTCTAGCGGCGGAATCTGGAACTGCTGGAAGCCGCCGGTGCCGCGGCTGCGCGCTTCACGGGTGTTCTGGCGGCGGCCGTCAACCATGATCAGCGTGTATTCGCCTGGCAGGCCCCGGATGGAAATGTCCTTGTCGCCCGGGCCAGAACCATTGATGTTGATGCCTTCCAGATCACTGATGGCGTCGGTCAAATTGGTGTACGGCTTCTTTTCCAGCTGCTCTCGTGTAATCACGGAAATGCTGGCCGGCGCTTCCTTGATCTTTTGTTCGTAACCGGTGGCGGTGACGACCACGGTCGGCAATTCAGCTTCGGCGGCGTGGGCGGCGGGGAGGTGCAGGCTGCAGACGGCAGCAGAGAGCAGCGCCAGTCGGAAGCCCTGGCGTGGGAGGCGATTGTTTTTCATTGTCTAAACCCAGAGTTCATCACGGAACGGTTGTCCACTTGGCTGATGCGGCGCTGTGGCAAGGTTTTATTGAAGCCAACGGTATATTTGCGCAATCAATGTCAAATGGTTGACGTATTCTCGCACCAATCGATCTTAATGTAAATAGGAATTGTTTGCATTATCATTCGCAATAAAGCGCCGCCGCGTGCAGAAACCTGGTTTCTATCGCGCGCGGCCGGACGCAACGACGCTGGGGTCAGCTCTGCTGCGTAGCCGTTTTAGGCGCTGGGGATTCGCTGCCCGCGCCATGCCGCAGCCGGCGCAGTTGGCCAAAGCCGGCGAGCATCGCCAGCCCGGCTGCGGCCGCGCTCAGGCCGAGCGCGGCGGTGGCGGCCATCGGCGCCAAAAGTCTAGCCAGCGCGCCCAGGCCGAAAGCGCCCAGGCTGTCGCCGGTCACGTCCTGCGCGCTCCACAGGCTGTTGACGCGCCCCAGCAGGTGGTCCGGCGTGCGGCCCTGCACCAGCGTGAACTGCAGCAAAGAGACGATGGAGCCGAAGTAGCCCACTACGGCCAGCGCCGCCAGCGCGGCTGCCAGGTGAGGGATCCAGCCCAGCGAGGCCAAGGCCAGCGCGGAAGCCAGCAGGGCAGCCAACATGGCCGCGCCGGGGCGGCGCAAGCCGGCCACCCAGCCGCTGGTGAAGGCGCCCAGCATGGCGCCCAGCGGCACCGCTCCATACATCAGGCCCACGGCGAAAGCGCCGCCGCCGTAGCCATCCTCCGCCAGCGACGGATACAGCACCCGCACCGAAGCCAGCAAAGCCTGCAGCGTGCCCACCGCCACCACCGCGCCGACCACCTTGTCCTGCAGCAGAAAGCCGAAACCCTCGCGCAGCGCGCGCAAGGGATGGGCGGGCTCGCCGCCTTGCGGCAGCAGGCTGGGCAGGCGTGTCAGCGGCACCAGGGTCAGCAAGGTGCCGAGGCCGGCCAGCAGGTAGTTCCAGTTGACGCCGATGGCCGCGATGACGGCGCCGCCCAGCAGCGGCGACAGCACCGCGCCCAGGCGCATGGTCAGCATGCTCAGCGCGCCGGCCGCCGGCAGGTTTTCCCGCCCGACGATGGCCGGAATGGCCGCCATCAGCGAGGTGATGCCGATGCCGCTGAAGAAACCATCCCAAGCCGATACCGCGTAGAGCGCGGCCAGCGACGGCTGCTCCAGAAAGCCATTGGCCGCCAGCGCCAGAAAGCCGAGGCCGCAGGAGGAGCGGCCCAGCAGAATCAGCCGGCGGCGGTCCATGCGGTCCGCCAGCACGCCGCCGCACATTAGGCCGGCGAACATGCCGATGCCATCCAGCGCCATGGCCATGCCCACCTGCAGCGGGGAGCCGGTCAATTGATGGATTTGCACTGGCACCGCCACCATCAGGATGCCGAAGGCGAACACTGAGATCAGGCGGGCGATGAAGATGCAGCGGAAATGCGGATTGAGCCTGAGCAGGCTGAAATCAACGAGGATGGGGGATTTTTTCATGGTAAGCGGCGATGTGGATGACAAAGGCTGGACCGGCGCCGAATGCGAATTCGGATGTCCTGTCGAAGCAGGCGCATGCTAGCACTTAATATTAATGAGAATCAATATTAATTGTGCATTGAGCCAGAAAATCCAAGCATCAGGCGGCCATCTGAGCCGCGGGCAATTTGTCTTGCATCAAGCAGCGTTGTTAATACCTATTGCATGTCATCAATAATACCAATTTAATACCAAATGGCGCTGGAATGGGTGGCGCTGGGAATATTCCTGCCGCGCCGTTGAATAATGGCTCGGCTTTGCTCGGCAGTGGAGGAGGAGAGGGAAATGAAGCTGAAACGATTACTGGGCGCGGCGGTGCTGGCGGCCTTGTCGTCCGCGGCCTGGTCGGCGCCGGATGCGGCGGCGCTGGGACAAAGCCTGTCGCTGAAAATGGCGGTGGATACCAATAAAGGCGCGGCTGCCGGCGCGCCCTGCGCCGATCTGGGAGCGGACTGGGCCTCCTGCCTGAAGGGCCGGCTGATTCTGGAGAACCGCGGCGGCGAAGCCGTGCCGGCCGGCAGCGGATGGAGCCTGTATCTGCACAGCATCCGCCGCATTCTGCAGCTGGATTCGCCAGACTTCGCCATCCGCCATATCACTGGCGACTTGTACCAGCTCACGCCGACCGCCGGCTTCCAGGGGCTGGCCGCCGGCCAGAAGCTGGAACTGCCGCTGATTGACGAATACTGGCTGCTGCAGGAAAGCGACGTGCTGCCGCGGCCTTATGTGGTGGTGGAGGGCCAGCCGCCAGCCCTGCTGCAGCATGACAGCAGCGACGATGCCAGCTACCTGCTGCCGCTGACCGGCGACAACTGGAAGAACCCGGCCGGCGAGCAACGGCCGTTGGCCACGCCGGAACAGCGCTATCACACCTTCGTCCCGCGCGGGCTGCAGCTGTCAGCCGCGCAGGTGGCCAAACGCACCATTCCCGCGGTGATGCGGCAGCAAGCGGGCAGCGGTCAGGTGCAGTTCAGCGGGCTCAGCCTGAATCTATCCGGGCTCGATCCTGCCCAGCGGCAGGCGTTGGCCGATCGCGCGGCGCAGTTGGGGCTGCGCGCGAATGGGGCGCCGGTGGCGGGGATGGTGGCCGGGACCAAGCTGCCGGCAGATATCGCCGTGTCCGGCGGTTACCGACTGTCCATCGGCCAGCAGGGTGTCAAGGTGGAAGGCTATGATGCGGCGGGGGTGTTCTATGGCGTGCAAACCTTGCTGGGCCTGGTGCCGCAAGGCGGCGGCGCCATCCCCGCGATGACGGTGGAGGACGCGCCGCGCTATGCGTATCGCGGCATGATGGTGGACCTGGCGCGCAACTTCAAACAACTGGCCACCGTGCGGCGGCTGATCGATCAGATGGCTGCCTACAAGATCAACAAGCTGCACCTGCACCTGTCCGACGACGAAGGCTGGCGCGTGCAGATTCCGGGCCTGCCGGAGCTGACCGACGTCGGCGCGCGGCGCTGCCATGATTTGAGCGAAACCCGCTGCCTGCTGCCGCAACTCGGTTCCGGCCCGGACAACCAATCCGGAGGCGGCTATCTGACCCGCGCCGATTACATCGATCTGGTGCGTTACGCCCAGGCGCATTTCATCGAGGTGATTCCGGAATTCGACATGCCCGCGCACGCCCGCGCCGCCGTGGTGTCCATGGAGGCGCGTTACCGCAAGCTGATGGCGGCAGGCCAGCCGCAGGCCGCCAATGAATACCGCCTGCTGGATCCGCAGGACCAATCCAATACCTTGTCGGTGCAGTTTTACGACCGCCACACCTACCTGAACCCCTGCGTGCCGGGCAGCCAGCGCTTCGTCAGCAAGCTGGTGTCCGAGGTGGCGGCCATGCACCGCGAAGCCGGCCAGCCGCTGCAGACCTGGCACTTTGGCGGCGACGAGGCCAAGAACATCCTGTTGGGCGGCGGTTTTCAGGATGTCAGCGGCAGCGATCCGGGCAAGGGCAAGGTAAAAATGGCGCAACAGGACAAGCCATGGGGCCGCTCGCCGGCCTGCCAGGCGCTTGTCAGTAGCGGCCAGATCAAGAGCGTGGACGACTTGCCGCTGCGGTTTGCCCGCCAGGCCAGCGGCATAGTGGCCGGCCAGGGCATCGCCGCCATGGGCGCCTGGCAGGATGGCGTGCACGGCGCGGCTGGCGCGTCGGACTTCGCCACCGCCCATACTCTGGTCACCGAATGGGACACCCTGTATTGGGGCGCCGCGCAGTCGGCCAGCGATCTGGCCAACAAGGGGTTCAAGACCGTGTTGGCGATGCCGGACTATCTGTACTTCGACTTCCCCTATGAGTTGAACCCGCGCGAGCACGGCTACTACTGGGCCTCGCGCGATACCGACAGCTACAAGGTGTTCAGCTTCGCGCCGGACAACCTGGCGCAGAACGCCGAAGTGATGCCGGACCGCCAAGGCAAGCCATTTGCCGTGACCAGCTCTGCCGCGCCGGCGCGTTTTGCCGGCATGCAAGGACAGGCGTGGAGCGAGATCGTGCGAACCGACGCCGAGTTTGAGCAGCGCGTTTACCCGCGCATGTTGGCGCTGGCCGAGCGCGCCTGGCACAAGGCGGCGTGGGAGCGGCCATACCAGGCCGGCGAAACCTACCAGCTGGGCGTCACCCATCTGGTGGACAAGGCGGCGCTGAACGCCGATTGGCAGCAGTTTGCCGCCGTGCTGGGCTGGCGCGAAGCGCCGAAGCTGGAAAAAGCCGGCGTGCGATACCGCCTGCCGATGCCGGCGGTGCAGCCCGGCAGCGGGCCGTATGCCGTCGCCACGGAATGGCCGGGCGCGCGGCTGCAATACTCGACCGACGGCCACAGCTGGCAAACCTATCAGCCAGGCCGGCAGGTGCAGGCCAATTACTGGCGCGGCGTGAGCCAGGACGGCAGCCGCGTGGGCCGGGCGGAGACCGTGTCCGGGCAGTGAGCGGGCATGCGGCGCTTGACGGCGCGGTGTCGGATTGGCAAAAGACGGCGGGCCGGTTGGTCCGCTGTTTTCTTTGGCGCGTGCTTTGAAGAGCATGGCCAGGTTAGGTGGCTGGATTGGCAAAAGGGAAACGAGTGCCGCATGGGAAATGGCTACTTTCTCAATATGCATCCGACAAGCCAGGGGCGATTAAGTTGACACTGATTCGCTTAACTGCCAACCTTCGGGCTTCCATTTTTTTGCCATTTCCCGCCATGAAAATCACCGCCAACACCGCCGTCACCCTGCGCATGAAAGTCACCGACAGCCAGGGCCTGGTTTACGACGATGGCAAACACCCGGTTTCCTACCTGCACGGCGATTACGACAATCTCTTCCCCAAACTGGAAGCCGCGCTGGAAGGCCAGGAAGCCGGTTTTCAAACCACGGTGGAGCTTGCTACCGAAGACGCCTTCGGCCCCCGCGACGAAGCCCTGGTCACCACCATGCCCAAGGCCGACTTCCCGCCTGGCATCAAGGTAGGCGGACAGATCCAACGCCTGGGCCCGGATGGCCAGCCGCGCTACTATTTCGTCACCAAGATCAAGGGCCCGACCGTATTGCTGGACGGCAACCACCCGCTCTGCAGCAAAACCCTGCGCTTCGCCCTCAAAGTGATGGACGTGCGCGAGGCTACCGCCGAGGAAATCGCCCACCAGCATGTGCATGGCGAGCACGGGCATCAGCACTGAGATCCCGCCGGCCCCAAGCAGAGCAAGCCCTCCCCATCCGGGAGGGCTTGGTTTTGACTGGGCCTCCATTCAAACCACGCATCATGCTTCTCGAGCAAGGCATTCCGTTCCGAACTCGTCTATCAGTGCTTCAATGAAGCTGCGTATTTTTGTCGATGGCTTCCGTTGAGACGGGTAAAGCACATGCATAGGACGAGATGGACCCACATAGTCCGGCAGGATGCGGACTAATCGCCCAGCCTTTATTTCGGGTTCCATTACATCCTCGGGCCCCAAGATAATACCGAAGCCCTCAGTGGCCGCATGCAGCAGCGCTTTCCAGTTGTCGCTGCGCAAGCGTCCATTTACCTCTATTTCATGAGTCATGTCGTTCTGTGTGAATATCCAGCGGCAGCGAATCGTTGAAGCTCCGTAGGTATATGCAAGACAATCGTGAAGAGACAAGTCTGCCGGTATCTCTGGCGCCCCGTGCCGAGCCAGATAGGACGGCGCGGCGCAGGCAATCAGTCTGTATGGGGCCAGGGGACGGGCGATCAGGGATGAGTCCTCAAGCTCTCCTATGCGTATCAGGATTTCGTATCCATCCTCCAGCGGGTCCACATAGCGATCACTGAGAGACAAATCTATTTTCACTTCCGGGTAACGAGCCAAATAGCGTGCGACGAAGGGCGCCAGGCTGAAAGATCCAAAAGTCATGGGTGCGCTAACGCGCAATAAGCCCTTGGGTTGGGAGTGCATTTCCTGGGCGAGGGAGTCGGCGGCATCGACTTCGGCCAATACCATTTTGCAGCGGTCGTAATAGGCGCGGCCGATATCGGTCAGGCTTTGTCGTCTGGTTGTCCGGTTGAGCAATGTGATGCCCAGGCTGGTTTCCAGTGCCGCGACGTGTTTTGCCACCATTTGCGATGACATTTCAAGCGCCTGTGCCGCTGCTGCGAATGAACCCAGTTCAGCAGACTTAGCGAAGACCGCCATGCTGGTCAACTTGTTCATGATTCTCTCTTCTGAGTTGTTTGTTATCCAATTTTTGGACTATTTATCTCCCAGGAATGGGCAAATATACTCCAAATGTCAATTTCATATGGAGTGCTCGTCATGAAGATAGGAATCATTGGTGCAGGCGTGGTTGGCCGGGCTTTAGCCAAACTAGCGGTCAACGCCGGCCATGAGGTGATGGTCAGCAACTCGCGCGGTCCGAGGTCTATGTTTAGCCTGCCTTATTCCACAGGTTGCACGCTGGGTACCGTGGAAGAAGCTGCGCAGTTTGGCAGCATGGTTGTACTGGCAGTGCCACTGTATGCCTATCACACCCTTCCGCCTTCATTGCTAGCTGACAAGCTGGTGGTCGATGCCTGCAACTACTATCCCGAGCGGGACGGATGCATTGAGGAGTTGGACTTGAAGAAGACAAGCTCGAGCGAGTTGATTGCCAACTATTTTCCGCAAGCACGGGTCGTTAAGGCGTTTAACGCCATCCCAATGAATGATCTGGAAAATGACGGCCAGCCTGTCGGAACACCGAAGCGCCGCGCACTACCCGTTGCTGGCGATCTTGAAAGCGACAAGGCGGTGCTAGCCATGCTTTATGAACAATTCGGATTTGATGTCGTGGATGCCGGCGTGTTGTCTGAAGGGGCGCGATTCGAACCAGGCACGCCTGCTTACTGCAAGCCGCTTAACAAGCAAGAGCTGCAAGCGGCCTTGGCCGCTGTATGAGTTGAAGCGGGCAACCTTTCCCCCTTTGCGGGGGAGAGGAGACCACTCAACGCCCCTGCCGAAACAAGGCCGGGCTGTGTTGCTGGCGGGTGGCGGCGATGCTGCCGCCTGCGCTGCTTGAGCCGCCGGGCGCGGCGAAGCACGCCACGGCGCCTTCTACTTGCAGCGCGACGGTTTGGCCCGGTTGCGGGCAGCTATGGCCGGGCACGCGGGCGGCCAGCGGGCTGCCGTTTTCCAATATCAGCCGCACGCAGGCGTCGTGGCCGCTGAAGCTGACATCCAGCACGCTGGCTTGCGGCGCCTGGCCGGTTGATGCGGGCGGCAGCAGGCGGATCTGTTCCGGCCGCAGCAGCACATTGACTTCGCCTTGCGGCATGCCTTCCAGCAGCGGCAGCCTCCCCAGCGCGCACTGCGCCTCGCCGCCTTGGGCGCGGCCGGGCAGCAGCACGGCGTCGCCGACGAAGTCGGCCAGTTCCGGGCTGACTGGGCGCTGATACAGCGTTTGCGGCGCGGCCACTTGCAGCAGCCGGCCTTGCCACAGCACCGCCACCTGGCGGCCCATGGTCAGGGCCTCTGCTTGGTCGTGCGTCACCATCAGCGCGGTGGCGCCGCTGGCGGCCAGCGCGTCGGCCACGGCCTGGCGGGTTTCGGCGCGCAGCGCGGCATCCAGCGCCGAGAACGGTTCGTCCAGCAGCACCAGGGCAGGCTTGGGCGCCAGGGCGCGGGCCAGCGCCACCCGCTGTTGCTGGCCGCCGGACAGCTGCTGCGGCGCGCGTTCGGCAAAGCTGGCCGGCAAGCCCACCATGTCCAGCAGTTCCGCGACGCGGCGGCGCTCGCGGCGTTCGCGGCGCGGCAGGCCGAATACGATGTTTTCCGCCACGGACAGGTGCGGGAACAGCGCGCCTTCCTGCGGCACATAGCCGATCTGGCGTTTTTCCGGCGGCAGATGCACTTGCGGGCTGCTGACCAGTATGCCGCCGATGCGGATGCTGCCTGCATCACAGCGTTCGAAGCCGCACAGCAGGCGCAGCAGCGTGGTCTTGCCGCTGCCGGATGGCCCAAGCAGCGCCAGCAGCGAGCCTTGTTCGACGGTCAGGTTGATGTCGTCCAGTACCCGGTGCTCGCCGAAGCGCTTGCCCAGTTTTTCAATTTTCAGTTCCGACATGGCGGCGTTTCCTGTGATTTCCAAGCTTGCGTCTGCGCGCCCAGCACTGCGCCGCGTCCCAGACAGGACATCAACAGCCAGGTGGAGAACAGCGACAGCGCGATCAGAATGGCGGCGTACGGCGCGGCGGCGGCGAAGGCCAGCGCGGCGGTGTCGGCCCATACCTGGGTGGCCAGCGTCTCGGTGCCGATGGGCGCGAGCAGCAGCGTGGCGGTCAGCTCGGTGATGACGGAGACGAATACCAGGCTGGCGGCTGCGCCCAGGCCCGGCGCGGCCAGCGGCAGCACCACGCGCCACAGCGCCTGCCACCAGTTGAGCCCCAGCGAGCGCGCCAGCTCTTCCAGCTTGCTCTCCGCCTGCATCAAGGCGCTGCGCACGCTGACCAGGGCCAGCGGCAGGAACATGATGGCGTAGGCCAGCGCCAGCATGGCCGCGCTCTGGTACAGCGGCTTCAGCCATTGGATGGCCAGATTGACCAGGGCCAGCGCGATGACGATGCCGGGCACGCCCTGCGCCAGATACACCACGCGCTCCAAAAGATGGGCCAGCTGGCCCGGATGGCGCGCCAGCAGATAACCCAGCGGCAGCGCCAGCAAAGTGGTCAGCGCGGCGGCGGACAGACCCAGGCCCAGCGAGGCGGCGGTGGCAGACAACAGCAGCTGCGGCGAGACCTCGGCCGGCGTTACCGCGTCCGCGCCCGGCTGCAGCGTCCAGTACGCGATGGTGGCGATGGGCGCGAGCAGGGTGACGGCGCCTTGCAGCGCCAGCCACAGCAGCGCCGGCCAGCGTTTCCAGCCCAATTCCAGCCGGTTGGCGGCGCGGCGCGCGCCGCGGTCCAGCCGCTGGTAACGACCGTGGCCGCGCACGCGCAGTTCGGCCAGCAGGATCAGCATGCCTGCCGCCATCAGCACGCTGGCCAGCAACGAGGCGCCGGCGCTGTCGAAGCCGGCGCGGTATTCGGCGTAGATCTCGGTGGTGAAGGTATGGAAGTGCAGCAGCATGAAGGCGCCGAACTCGGACAGGGTGGACAGCGCCACCAGCAGCATGCCGCCCAGCAGCGCCGGCTTCAGTTGCGGCAGGGTCACGCGGCGGAAGCAGGACCACGGCGACAAGCCCAGCGAACGGGCGGTTTCTTCCAGCGCCGGGTCCATATTGCGCAGCACCGCCGACACCGGCAGATAGACCAGCGGCGTGTAGGCGGTGGTCAGCACCAGCCATGCGCCCCAGAAGCCTTGCAGGTCGGGACTCAGCGACACCCAGGCGAAGCTGGTGATGAACGGCGGGATGGCCAGCGGGGCCACGCACAGCAGCGCCCACAGCTTGTGGCCGGGCAGCTGGGTGCGCTCCACCAGCCAGGCCGAGGCGGTGCCGGCGATGGCGCAGCTGCAGGTGCTGGCCAGCATGATCAGCGCGGTATTGCCGGCCAGCCGGGCGACGATGGGGCGGAACAGCAGCTCGGCGGCGTCGCCGCCACCGACGCTGGCCGCCTGCCACAGGGTGAAACCAAGCGGCAGCAGCACCAGCAGCGCCACCAGCGCGGCGCAAGCTGTGAGGCCGAGCGGCCGCCGGCCGCCGCCGGCGGCCAGGCTTGAGGCGGCGATGCTCATTTACAGCAGCCCTGCCTGGCGCAGCAGCTTGGCCGACTGGCTATTGTCGCCCAGCTTCTGCATATCCAGCGGAGGCGGGTTCAACTGGCTGAAGGGCTTCAGCTGCGGGGCCGGAGCCACGCTGGGCAGCAGCGGGTACTCGAAGGTGATATTGCTCTTGGCGATCAGCTGCTGGGCCCGCGGGCTCACCAGATAGCCCAGGAACTTCTGCGCCGCCTCCGGATTACGCGCGCTCTTGAGGATGCCCGCGCCGGACACGTTGATCAGCGCGCCGACGTCGGCATTGCCGAAGTGATACAGCTGGCTGTGCATGCCCTTGCTGCCCAGTTCCGCCTGCAGCCGGGTCCAGTAGTAGTTGTTGATGATGCCGACAGCCACGCCGCCGCGGTTCACCGCCGCCACTACGCCTTCGTTGTCGTCGAAGGTTTGGGCGTTGTCGCGCAGGCCCTTCAGCCAGGCCAGCGCGGCCTGATCGCCCTTCAGCGCGCGCACGGCGCTGACCAGCGGCAGGAAGTCGCCGTCGGACGGGGCGATGGCGAGCTTGCCCTTCCATTGCGGTTTGGCCAGGTCCATCAGCGAAGCCGGCATCGCCATGCCGGCGGTCAGCTTGTTGTTGAAGACCAGCACGTTTTCGCGCGCCGTCACGCCCACCCATTCGCCCTGCGGCGAGCTATAGCGCGCCGGGATCGGCGATAGCGTGGCGGCGGGCAGCTTGGCCAGCATTTGCTTGCCTTCCAGCAGCATCAGCTCCGGCGAGTTGGAGGCGAAATAGACGTCGGCCGGCGAAGCCTTGCCCTCGGCCAGCAGCTGGGCCGACAGCTCCGGGCCTTCGCCGGAGCGGACCTTCACGCTGATGCCGCTCATTTTTTCGAAGTCGTCGGTCAGCAGCTTGACCGTTTGCGGGTGTTGGGCGTTGTACAGCACCAGGCTGGCGGCGGCAGAGAGCTGGCTGGCCGCCAGCAGGCCGCCGGCGAGCAGGGCGGTGAGCAGTTTGTTCGTTTTCATCTTGTCTTTTTCCTTTTTTTCAATGGGTTACGGCGAAGCGAACAGCGCCTCGCCGATATAGCCGCCGGCGCGCGCGCCCGGCGGGCAGGCGAAGATGGCGCTGGCGACGTGGGTGGTGTACTGGTTCATCATGTCCAGGCTGGCCAGCTTCTTGTTGATGCGAATGAAGCCAGTGCGCGGATCGCGCTGGTAAGCGATGAAGAACAGGCCCGCATCGTATTCAATGCCCTGATGCCACGGCGGCCAGCGCTCGGCGGTGAAGTTGGCGCCGTCGTTGTAGGAGTAAGCCCGGCGCAGAATGCGCGCGCCGTCGTTCTCCTGCGCCGAGGCGACGCGCGAGTGGGCGGTTTCCGGAATCACCGGGTTGCCGTCCTTGTCCACCGCGTTCAGCTTCATCGGCTCGAACTCATGCCGCTGGCCCAGCGGCGCGCCGCTATCCTTGTAGCGGCCGACGACTTCCTGCTGGAAGCCCAGTTCGGTCTTGTCCCAGTGTTCCAGCGCGATGCGGATGCGGCGCACCACCAGATAGCTGCCGCCCTTCATCCAGCCGCCCTCGCCGCCTACCCAGATGAACTGGTTCATCAGCGCCGGGTCCTGGGGGGACGGGTTGTTGGTGCCGTCTTTGAAACCCATCAGATTGCGCGGGGTGCCGCCGCCGGGCGCGCCGCTGGCGAAGCCGGTCTGCGCCCAGCGCACGGCGGCGACGCCGTCGGCCAGCGAGGCCAGTTGCCGCACCGCGTGGAAGGCCACTTGCGGGTCGTCGGCGCAGGCTTGCACCGACAGATCGCCGCCGCTCCTCTCCGGCACCAGTTGGTCGCCGTTGAATTTGGGCAGATCCACCAGCGCTTCCGGCCGGCGCGCCGCCAGGCCGAAGCGGTCCACGCCGTTCTTGCTGAACAGGCCGGGGCCGAAGCCGAAGGTCAGCGTCAGGCGGGCAGGGGACAGGCCCACGGCTTCGCCGGAATCGAGCGGCGCCTTGTCGCTTTGGCCGGACTGCGCGCGCGCCGGTTGGCCGCGGCTGAGGCGGGCCGCCGCGTCGGTCCAGGCTTTCAACAGCGCGATCAGGTCTTCGCGCCTGGCGGTGTCCGCCACGTCGAAGGCTGCGAAATAGCTGTTTTGCTGTTGCGGAGTGAGAATGCCGCCCTGGTGGGGGCCGTAAAACGGCTCCATGTCCTTGGGCAGCTTCGCCGCGGCCGGTTTGGCAGCGCCGACAGCGGCCAGCGCGCCGGGCGCGCCGCCCAGCCAACCGGCCAGCGCCAGCGCGCCGCCGGCCAGCAGGAAGCCGCGGCGCGACGGTTGCGGGGGCGTCTTGCGATTGCTCATTTGGCCAGCACCAGATTGTTGTTGTCGTCGGTCACGTAATAGAAACCGTCGCCTTGCGGGGTGAGGGCGATGCCGAACAGGTCGCCGTTGCCGGGCGGCGTTTGCGCCTTGTTGGCGTCCAGCCAGCGGGCGGCCAGCTGTTCGCCGGTGGCCGGGTCGATCTCCACCACCTTGCCGTTGGAGCCGTTGGTGGCCAGCAGGTGGCCCTGCGGCGTGGCGGTCAGCGCCAGCGGGCGCAGCAGCAGGCCGTCGTGGGTCAGGGTGCGGCCGATGCCGGCGCTGGTGGTGCGGCTGGCGGCGTCCCAGATCTCGCTGATGCGATTGCCCAGCGCGTCGGATACGTAGAGCTTGTCGTTCTTGCCGTAGGCCAGGCCGGTGGGGCCGATCAGGAACACGCCCTTGTCGGCCTGCTCGCCGAAGCCGCTGGCCACCACGGTGCGGCTCACGATCTTGGGCGGCTTGCCGGCCGGAATCTCCAGCTCCAGCCGCAGCACGGTGGCCAGGTTGACCACCGGCGGCGCGCCCTTGGCGCTGCCGACGCCGAAGCCGGCATTGCTGACAAACAGGGTGACTTTGTCGCCGTTGTCTATCACCGCCATATTGCCCCATGGGTCGTTGATGTCCGGGCCGGACCACACATCGGCCAGCTTGCCTTCGCTGTCTAGCACCATCAGGCAGCCGGCGCCCTTGGTGTCGGTGGTGCCGTCGTTGCTGGGCGTGCTGCCGACGATGACCCAGCCGCTCTTCAGCACCGTCATCGCGGTGGATAGGCCCACGCCGCCGGGGCATTGCTCCAGCGTGCGCGGGATCTGCGCGAACAGCGACATCTGCTTGCTGTCCGGGTGGTAGTTGACGATGGTGCTGCCCATGCCTTGCAGGTTGGCGGCGTTGTTGAAGTTGTCCACCAGCATGTCGCCAGTCTTCAACTTGCCGGCCGTGGTCGGCGAAACGGCGATGGCGTAGGGGTTCTGGTCGCCGTTGTCCGGCACCGTGTTGACCAGCACCGTATGTTTCTTGATGCCGGCGAGGAAGACGTCGGCTGCATGGGCGCTGCCGGCCAGTGCGAGCAGGGCGGCCAGGGCGGCCGCCAGGCGGCGTTGCGTGAAGTTCGCTCTCATTGTTGAAGTCTCCATGGGAGGCCATTGCGAACGCTAACGTGAATTATTATCAGCATAGTCCGCATCTTGCCTCCGCTGCGGCATTTGTTCAGAAGGTGAGGGTGGTTTTCAAGCCCACGACCCAGCTATTGGGAATGCGCTGGGTTTGTGTCGCGTCATTTGGCAAAGGCACGCCGGCTCCCACGTTGCGCACGTACTGCAAGTCGGCCTGCCATTGCCACCATGGCGTCAACTGGTACTGGTAGCTGGCTTCGATCTGCATCTCGTCGCTGCGGACCGGGTACAGCGGATTATTGTTATTGGCCGCCGCATCCCTGTCGTAAGCCGCCAGATGATTGCCCACCTTGGCATAGCCGAAGGCGAGACCGGCGACGTCGTTGTCGCGGCCGGCGAACGGCGCGGTCAATGTCACGCCGGCGTTGGCGGAGAAACTGATCTGGTTGCGGTCGCCGGGCGCGCCCATGGCGCGGGCGAATACGTTCAGCGTCTGAGTGCTGTCTTCGGCCGGGCGCCAGATCGTCTGGTCCGCCACCGCATAGATGCTGTAGTTGCCGTTGTGCGTCTGCGGGTTGCCCTGCGTGACGGCCAGCGCTTGGCCGTTGATGTCCCAGCGGGTGTCGGCGGTTTTCTGGTTCAGATACCAGAAGCCGATCTTGTACGTGCCGGGCAGGCGGCCGATGCCGTTGCCGGCATGCGGCGTTTCCAGCGCGCCGTTGGATGGCAGGTTGCGGCCGTACTGCAGCTCGCCGATGAACAGCGCGCCGCCGTGGCGGCTGAAGGTGGTGCCGTGCTTGTTCAACTGCTGCGGGTCGCCCGGATTCTGGCTGACGTCGCGGGTCGGGTCACCGGCGAAGGCACCGCCGAGCAGCATGAAATTGTCCCCTATCTTGCCGCGCAGGCGCACGCCGAGGCCGGACAGCGGATAGGCCGGGCCGCCGGCCGGCAGGTCCGCCGACGGCAGCGCGGGCCAGCCGAACATGGTGCCCATGAAGGCGCCGCCGTACTGCGTCACCATGAACTCCTGGTCCAGACTCTGCTGGCCAATCTTCAGGTCCAGCCTATCGCCGTTCAGCTGTTGCTGGAACCAGGCTTCCCACAGCCGGGTGGCGCGGTCGGCCTCGATGCCGCTCGCGCTCTGGATGCTGCCGACGTATTGCGCGCTGAACGGCTTGCCGTGGATGTCCAGCATGCTGACGTTGAAGCTGCCGCCGCTCCACCAGCCGGCGCGCTGGGTGTCCAGTCCCAGCGTCAGCGTGGAAAGTCCCTGATATTGGCCGCCGTATTGCAGGCCGCCGCTGACGTTGCGCAGATACTCGCTGCTTTCGGTCAGGCCCAGGGTGATGCCATTGCGGCTCAGCGCGGAGCGCAAGCCGCCGACGTCGCCCAGCAAGGTGGAGCGGTTCCACCAGCCGGTCCATTGCGAATCCGGTTGGGCCTTGATGGTTTGGTCGGCTTCCGGCAGCTCGGCCGGATTGACGTCGCTGGTTTCGGCTTGCGCGGCATGCACTGTGCCGGCCAGCAGCAGGCCCGTGGCGATGGCGCAGGCCAACAGCCGGCGCGGATGGGGTGGTGGGCTTCGTTTCACAGTGTCACATCTCCCTTTGAACATTCATGTTTTAAGTAATGCGTATCGTTTTCATTATTGCGGCGAGGCGAGGCTGTTCTGTATCGGACGCTGGATTTATCAGCGCGGCAGACAGTTTCAGAATTGATAAACGAAAATCATTATCAATGGTTGACTGGATAGGCCGTCTTTTTGCCATCTGCCGAGCTGAGCGGCGCAAACAAGACGTCAGCAGACCGTGCCAGCCGCGCGGCAAAGAGTCGCAAGGCAGGATCGTGGGGAGCGGCGCTAAGTCTGGTTTGGCTGGGCAGATAATGATTTTGGCTGGATAAACAGTCGTTTCATGCCATGGGTATGTGCATTTTGGCCTTGGCTGGCGTGATGGGCTTGTTGCGTCATGGCATGGGGGAGAGAGGCTGAGTGCTTGATGTTCATTGTTTGACAAAATTTTATGGTTTTGCGTCCCTTTCTATACGCTGGTGTCGCAAACAGGATAGTGACTTCTCGCCGCCATCCTTTAGAATCGATCGAGCAACTAAAAACAGCCGGCAGAAACCAGCGCCGGCGCACGACAGAACAAGGAAGGAAAACCATCAATGAGCAATTCGGTAACCCGCGCGGACTTCGATCAGGTCATGGTTCCCAATTACGGCCCGGCCGGTTTCATCCCGGTGCGCGGCGAGGGATCCCGCATCTGGGACCAGGACGGCCGTGAATTCGTCGATCTGGCCGGCGGCATCGCCGTCAACTCGCTGGGCCATTGCCATCCGGAACTGGTGGCGGCCCTGACCGAGCAGGCCAACAAGCTGTGGCATGTGTCCAATGTGTTCACCAACGAGCCGGCGCTGAATCTGGCCAGCCTGCTGGTGGAAAAGACCTTCGCCGAGCGCGTGTTCTTCTGCAACTCCGGCGCCGAGGCCAACGAGGCCGCGTTCAAGCTGGCGCGCAAGTATGCGCATGACCACTTCGGCGCCGACAAGAACCAGATTCTGTCCTGTCTCAATTCCTTCCACGGCCGCACCCTGTTCACTGTCAGCGTCGGCGGCCAGCCCAAATACACCGAAGGCTTCGGCCCGGTGCCGGGCGGCATCGGCCATATCGAATTCAACAATATCGAATCGCTGAAGGCCGCCATCTCCGACAAGACCTGCGCGGTGGTGATCGAGCCCATCCAGGGCGAAAGCGGCGTGATGCCGGCCGATCCGGCCTTCCTTCAGGCCGCGCGCGAGCTGTGCGACGCGCACAACGCGCTGTTTATCTTTGACGAAGTGCAAAGCGGCATGGGCCGCACCGGCGCACTGTACGCCTACCAGCAATACGGCGTGACCCCGGATATTCTGACCTCGGCCAAGGGCATAGGCGGCGGCTTCCCCATCGGCGCCATGCTGACCACCGAGAAAGTGGCCAAGAGCTTCGGCATCGGCACTCATGGCTCCACCTACGGCGGCAATCCGCTGGCCTGCGCGGTGGCGCACAAGGTGGTGTCGCTGATCAGCGATCCGGCGCTGCTGGCCGGCGTGGAAGCGCGTCACCAGCGTCTGGTGGCGGGTCTGCAAGCGATCAACGCCAAGCACAAGGTGTTCAAACTGGTGCGCGGCAAGGGCCTGCTGATCGGCTGCGTGCTGACTGATGAATACAATGGCCGCGCACGCGATTTCCTCAAGGCCGCCGAGAAGCAGCAACTGATGATTCTGGTGGCCGGCCTCAGCGTGCTGCGTCTGGCGCCGTCGCTGGTGATCAGCGACGCCGACATCGACGAAGGCCTGAAGCGCCTCGACGCCGCCATCGCCGACCTGCTGTCCGCCAAGTGATGACGCGCCGCGCGGCATTCCCGCGCGGCGGTCTTACCCCCGATTTTGCAGTCACGACCCCGCCTGGCGCCGGGTTGCGGCTGCGGCTGCGCCGGAATTTCGCGGCGCTGCGCCAACCCAGGGAGGAAGTCCCATGTTTACTGTGCGTCCCGTCCGCACTTCGGACCTGCCGGCCATCGAGCGGCTGGCCCGGGCCAGCGGCATCGGCGTCACCAGTCTGCCGAGCAACCGCGAGAAACTGTTCGAGCGCATTCAGCAGTCGGTCAGCGCTTTCGAGCACGAAGCCACCGGCGAAGCCAGCCGCGACTACTACATGTTTGTGCTGGAGCAGGGCGGCGTGGTGGCCGGCACTGCGTCGATCTGCGCGTCCGCCGGCTTCGACGAGCCGTTTTACAGCTATCGCAGCGAAACCGCCGTGCATGCCTCGCGCACGCTGGGCGTGCACAACCGCATCCATGTGCTGAACATCTGCCACGACTTGACCGGCACGGTGCAATTGTGCGGTTTTTATGTCGACAGCGGCCTGGAGGCGATGGCGGCCGAGCTGATGTCGCGCGCGCGCCTGCTGTTCATCGCCGGCGAGCGCGAGCGCTTTGGCCGCCGCATCATCGCCGAGATGCAGGGCATCCACGACGATGCCGGCCAATCGCCGTTCTGGAACGCCATTGGCCGCCGCTTCTTCAATATGGATTTCCTGCAGGTGGAGCAGGCCTTCGTCAGCCACAGCAAGACCTTCATCGCCGAGCTGATGCCGAGCTACCCGATCTACGTGCCGCTGTTGCCGGACGAGGCGCAGCAATCGATCAGCCAGATCCATCCGAATTTCGAGCGCGTGTGCCAGCTGCTGTGCAAGGAAGGCTTCGAGGCCGACAACTATCTGGATATCTTCGATGGCGGCGCGGTGCTGACCGCCGAGCTGGACCGGCTGAAAACGGTGGAGCACAGCCGGGTCTATCCGGTGGAAATCCAGGCAAGCCTGCCGGCGCAAGCCAGCCTGCAATTGCTCAGCAATGATCGTCTGGCCGGTTTTGCCGCCACGTTCGCCCGCGTGGCGGTGGTGGACGGCGTGGCCTTCCTCAACCCGGACGCGGCCAAGGCGCTGGGCGTGGCCAGCGGCGACGCGGTGCGCGTGGCCGGTTTGCAGCAAGCATAAGGAGAGCGGGCCATGATGTTTATTCGTCCCGTAGCACACAAGGATTTGCCGGGCCTGATGGATCTGGCCAGGAGCGCCGCCAGCGGCGGCGTGGGGCTGACTTCGCTGCCGATCAACGAAGACCGGCTGCAGAAGCGCATCGCCCGTTCGGTGCTGTCGTTTTCCGGCGAGCTGGACCGGGCCGATCACGGCTATGTGTTCGTGCTGGAGGATTCGGAAAACGGCAAAGTCGCCGGCATTTGCGCCATCGAGGCCGCCGTCGGCCTGAAGGAGCCCTGGTACAACTATCGCGTCGGCACCATCGTCCATGCGTCGGAAGAGCTGGGCGTGTACAGCCGTCACGAAACGCTGTTCCTGTCCAACGACCACACCGGCTACAGCGAGCTGTGCACGCTGTATCTGCACCCGGATTACCGCATCAAGCGCAATGGCGGCCTGCTGTCCAAGAGCCGCTTCCTGTTCCTGGCGCAGTTCCCGCAGCTGTTCGGCAAGATGGTGGTGGCCGAGATGCGCGGCGTATCCGACGAGAACGGCCGTTCGCCGTTCTGGGAGGCGCTGGGCCGGCATTTCTTCTCCATCGATTTCGCCGAAGCCGACTACCTGACCGGCATCGGCCAGAAGGCCTTCGTCGCCGAGCTGATGCCCAAGCATCCAGTGTATGTGGACTTCCTGCCGCCGGAGGCGCAGGCGGTGATCGGCCTTACCCACGAAGCCACGCGGCCGGCGCTGGCGATGCTGGAATCGGAAGGGTTCCGCTACGAAGGCTATGTCGATATCTTCGACGCCGGCCCGACCGTGCAGGCGTATAGCGGCGACATCCGCGCGGTGAAGGAGAGCCAGCGGCTGCCGGCGCGCGTGGTCGATCCGCTGCCGGACGGCGACAAAACCTGCTATCTGGTGTGCAACGACGCGCTGGAAGGCTTCCGCGCCGTACTGGCGGAGTCCGCGGCGCCGCAAGGCGAATTCAGCCTGACGCCGGAGTTGGCGCGGGCGCTTGATGTCAAGGATGGCGATCACGTCCGCTGCGTGACGTTGGCGCCGAAGGAGGCAGCGCAATGACTAGCTTGTTCATCGATGGCCAATGGCTGGTCGGCGAAGGCGAAGCCCTGGCCAAGACCAATCCGGCCGACAACGCCCCATTATGGAGCGGACGCGCCGCCAGCGGCGCCCAAGTGGAGGCCGCCGTGCGCGCCGCCCGCGCCGCCTTTCCGGCCTGGGCGCGCGCCGGCCTGGAGGCCCGCACCCAAGTGGTGCGCCGCTTCGGCGAACTGCTGACCGAGCGCAAGGCGGAGCTGGCCAGGATTATCGCCCAGGAAACCGGCAAGCCGCTGTGGGAGGCGACGACGGAAGTCGCCACCATGGTCGGCAAGATCGACATCTCGCTGAAGGCATTGGCCGAGCGCACCGGCGAGCGCGCCGCGGCGATGGGCGACGCCCAGGCGGTGCTGCGCCACAAGCCGCATGGCGTGGTGGCGGTATTCGGCCCGTACAACTTCCCCGGCCATCTGCCGAATGGCCACATCGTGCCGGCGCTGTTGGCCGGCAACGCGGTGATTTTCAAGCCGTCCGAGCTGACGCCGTGGACCGCCGAGGCAACCGTCAAGCTGTGGGCCGAGGCGGGCTTGCCGGCCGGCGTGATCGGCTTGCTGCAAGGCGCGAAGGATACCGGCGTCGCCTTGGCCGGCCACGAGGGGCTGGACGGCCTGTTCTTCACCGGCAGCTCCGCCACCGGCGCGCTGCTGCACAAGCAGTTCTCCGGCCGCCCGGACAAGATCCTGGCGCTGGAGATGGGCGGCAATAATCCGCTGATCGTCGGCCCGGTGGCCGATGTGGACGGCGCGGTTCATCACGTGATCCAGTCCGCTTTTGTCTCTGCCGGCCAGCGCTGCACCTGCGCGCGCCGTTTGCTCGTCCCGCAGGGCGAGTGGGGCGATGCCTTCGTCGCCCGCCTGGTCGAGGTGGCGGGCAAGCTGCGCGTCGGCAAGTACGACGCCGAGCCGGCGCCCTTCCTCGGCGCGGTGATTTCCAATGCCGCCGCCGACGCGCTGCTTAAGGCGCAGGACGCTTTGATCGCCGCCGGCGGCAAGCCGCTGCTGGCGATGCGCCGGCTGGAAGCGGGCGCGGCCATGCTGACGCCGGGCATCATCGACACCACCGATGCCGTTCGGCCGGACGAGGAGTTTTTCGGCCCGCTGCTGCAGCTGATCCGCTACGCCGATTTCGACCAGGCCATCGCCATCGCCAACGACACCCGCTTCGGCCTGGCCGGCGGCGTGCTGTCCGACAGCCGCGAGCTGTACGACCGCTACTTGCTGGAAAGCCGAGCCGGCGTGGTCAACTGGAACAAGCCGCTGACAGGCGCGTCCAGCGCCGCGCCGTTCGGCGGCATCGGCGCGTCCGGCAACCACCGGCCCAGCGCCTACTATGCGGCCGATTACTGCGCCTACCCGGTGGCCTCGCTGGAGTGCGACAGCCTGGCGCTGCCGGCGCAGCTGTCGCCGGGCATTGTGCTGTGAGGGGAATGCGATGAACGCCTATGAAGTGAATTTCGACGGTCTGGTCGGCCCGACGCACAACTACAGCGGCCTGTCCTTCGGCAATGTCGCCTCCACCAGCAACAGCAGCGCGGTCTCCAATCCCAAGCTGGCGGCCAAGCAAGGCCTGCAGAAGATGAAGGCGCTGCACGACCTGGGCTTCAAGCAAGGCGTGTTGGCCCCGCAGGAGCGGCCCGACATGGCGGCGCTGCGCAAGCTCGGGTTCGGCGGCAGCGACGCCGAGGTCATCGCCCGCGCGGCGAAGGAAGCGCCGACCATCCTGGCGGCGGCGACTTCCGCATCGAGCATGTGGACGGCCAACGCGGCCACGGTCAGCCCGTCGGCCGACACCGCCGACGGTCGCGTGCATTTCACGCCGGCCAATCTGAACAACAAATTCCACCGCTCGATCGAGCATCCGACTACGCGCCGCGTGCTGCAGGCGATGTTCGCCGACGAAGCCCGCTTCGTCGTGCATGAGGCGCTGCCGGCGCAGATGCACTTCGGCGACGAGGGCGCGGCCAACCATACCCGTTTCTGCGCCGACTACGGCCAAGCGGGCGTGGAGTTCTTCGTGTTCGGCGCGGCGGCCTTCGACATGCGCTATCCGAAGCCGGCCAAGTTCCCGGCGCGGCAGATGCTGGAAGCCAGCCAGGCGGTGGCGCGGCTGCATGGCCTGGCAGAGGATGGCGTGGTATATGCCCAGCAGGACCCGGACACCATAGACGCCGGCGTGTTCCACAACGATGTGATCTCGGTCGGCAACGGCGAGGTGCTGTTCCACCATCAGCAGGCTTTTCTCAACCAGGCCGCGGTGCTGGACGAGATCGCCCGCAAGCTGGCGGCCCGCGGCGGCCGTTTCAGCGCCATCGAGGTGCCGCGCGCCGAGGTGACGGTGGAAGAGGCGGTGAAGAGTTATCTGTTCAACAGCCAGCTGCTGTCCAAGCCCAATGGCAAGATGCTGATCGTGGTGCCGGAAGAGTGCCGCAATAGCGAGCGGGTGTGGAGCTATCTGCAGAAGCTGGCCGCCAGCGGCGGCGCGATAGACGAAGTCAGGGTATTCGACTTGAAGCAGAGCATGCAGAACGGCGGCGGGCCGGCCTGCCTGCGGCTGCGCGTGGCCTTGAATCAAGCGGAGCTGGCCGCGGTGAACCAGAAGGTGTTGATGAGCGATGCGCTGTTCGACGCGTTGAACGGCTGGGTGGACCGCCACTACCGCGACCGCTTGGCGCCGGCCGACCTGGCCGACCCGCAGCTGTTGACGGAGTGCCGCGGCGCCTTGGACGAGTTGACCCGGATATTGGGTTTGGGCAGCGTCTATCCCTTCCAGCTGGTTTGATCGGATCTCAAACCATAAAGCCCGCTCCAGCCGTCTGGCCGGAGCGGGCTTTTTTGCCATTGGAACGCTTAGGGGCTGTTGACGTTTGGTGAGTGGATCGCGTTTGAGCTACGCCAAACCCGCAGGGCCGGGCGCCTTTCGCGCCGACTCTTCGTTGTTCCGCGCTGGCAGAGAATGACTATGCGGCGCGCGAAACGCCTCGATTCGGCGCAAAACGCATCCCGGCGCGACCGCTCACCAAACGTCAACAGCCCCTAACAATCTAGCTGCAGCAATTTCCCGACGATCCGGGCCCGCCTGCCTGGCTCTCCTACAACCACTCGGCGTACACTTTCAGACTGGGCCGGCGCGATTAGCCGCTTGACGCGAAATCCGCTGCCGGCCAATTCGCTCCAATCCACGTTGACCGGCCTTTCCGCAGCGCGCAGCCTCCAGAATGCCGGCCTGCCAATCCACGCTCTACTGCATATGCCATGAAAACTACCAAACGATGCCCATGGTGCGGCGACGATGCTTTATATACTGCCTACCATGACGAGGAATGGGGGCGTCCCGAACGGAACGACCGCAAGCTGTATGAAATGCTGGTGCTGGAAGGCGCTCAGGCCGGACTGTCCTGGATCACCATCTTGCGCAAGCGCGAAGGCTACCGCGCCGCTTTCCATGGCTTTGATCCGCAACGAGTGGCGGCGATGACCGACGATGACGTCGAACGGCTGATGCAGAACCCCGCCATCGTGCGCAACCGCCTGAAAATCCGCAGCGCCATCCGCAACGCCAAAGTATTTCTGCAGATGCAACGTCAACACGGCAGCTTCGCCGACTGGCTGTGGGCGCACGTCGATGGGCAGCCCATCGTCAATCGCTGGAGCAGCCACGCCGAATGTCCCGCCTCGACCGAGCTATCAGACCGCATCAGCAAGGCGCTGAAAAAGGCCGGCATGAACTTCGTCGGCAGCACGGTGATCTACGCCTATCTGCAGGCCTGCGGCGTGGTCAACGACCATCTGCTGGACTGCCATCTGCACCCGGACCAGACGGGCTGAGCGCGCGGACCGGCCATGGCATGGCCTCTCATGCAGCACGGCTGCCTGATGGGAAGCGCATGAAAAAACCGCCGGCGACAAAAGCCACAGGCGGTTTGAAAACGGCTGCAGCGGCGAGTCTTGCTTGAACAATCTGACTCTTGCCGCCAGACAGACGGCTTACTTCTGTTGCGGAGCCGGCTCTGCCACAAAGATCTCCACGCGACGGTTCATCGCGCGTCCAGACACGGTGCCGTTGTCCGCCACCGGCTCGCGCGAACCGCGGCCGTCGATGGCGATACGGCCGCTGGCCACGCCGCGCGACACCAGATAGTCCTGGGTAGCCTTGGCGCGGTTGATCGACAACGGGCCGTTGATCGCATCGCTGCCGGTGCTGTCGGTATGGCCGATGATGCTCACCGTAGTCACCGGGTTCTGCTTAAGGGTGGCGGCCAGCTTGTCCAATATCGGCTTCAGGCTGGGCTTCAGCGCATATTTGCCGGAGTCAAACGAAGCGTCGCTGGGGATATTGATCTTGAGCCGGTTGTCGGCAGTCTGGCTGACATCGATGCCGGTGCCCTTGGTCGCCTGCTCCATCGCCTCTTTCTGCTTCTGCATATGCTGCGACCACAGGTAGCCGCCGCCCGCGCCGATCAGGCCGCCGATGGCCGCGCCGGTGGCCGCGCTGCGGCCGGTATGTCCGCCGGCGGTCAGGGCGCCGATAGCCGCGCCCACGCCGGCGCCAATCGCCGCGCCGCCGCCCACGCCTTTTTGCGTGTCGCTCATATTGGCGCAACCACCCAGGCCCGCCAGGCTAGCGGCCACCAAAGTAGACACCATCGCGTTCTTGATCATGCTTTCATCCTTTTCATACTGATTGCGAAGAGACCGCCTCTTGCTCGGCAGGTTCCCGACACCGCGCCATCACGCGCCGCGCGGCTTGCGGTAATATTGCAATTTGCCATCCAGCCATCGACATGCGGCGCAACAGCCATCGTTCTGATCGATACCAAAGCCGGCGCGATTGCCGTGTATAATACCGCCCAATCGTTCGGCCCGCGCCCGATCTACCGCATGACGGTCGATCTGGCCTTTTGACCTGCGCAATCATGAAACGGCGCGCCGGTTTGGATAGCATGGTCGAACCCGCTGGCGGGCGGCCACCTCGCCCTCCCCGCGCAAGACAGGGCCGCTCAGGCGGCGCAGGCCAAGCAGTATGAACTTATCCGGAGAATTGAATGAACAGCATCACCTTTGACGGCCGCCTGGCCGCCGACGCCGAACTGCGCTACACCCCGAGCGGCGAGCCCGTTCTGTCGTTCCGCGTGGCCAGCGACATCGGCTTCGGCGAGCGCAAGAGCACCAACTGGTTCAGCTGCCAGGTATGGGGCAAGCGCGGTGAGTCGCTGAAGAACTACCTGGCCAAGGGACAACAAGTCACCGTATACGGCCAACTGACGCTGCGCGAGTGGCAAGACAAGGACGGCAACAAGCGCCTGTCCCCGGACGTGCGCGTCAACGAACTGAGCCTGCAAGGCGGCCGCAGCGAAATGGGCGCGTCCTCCGGCGGCATGGGCGGCGGCATGGAAGAAAGCTACGGCTACAACGCCCCGGCCCCGCGCCAGGAAGCCCCGGCCGCGCCGCGCCGCCAAGAGCCGAAGCCGGCTCCGCGCATGGACGACATGGACGACGATATTCCGTTCTAATTCGTACATCAGAATAAATTTGTCAATTTTCCAGCTTAACACCCTGAATTTTCAGGGTGTTTTTACATCCACACCCAAAAAAACGTAAGCTTTGATTTGACGGCAAACTTGGCAATGTGACACATTGAACTTGTGTAAATTTTCCCCGTAAATGGACCATCTATGAAGAACCGGGGTCACAAGATCAAGAGCTTCGTCATGGCGAGTGGGGAGCGCTATTGCCTACTGGTCAACAAGACATCACAACTTCCCCTGCACTACCCCAATCTGTACGTTACGACACAGATCCGAAATAATTCCCTATCTGTCTCAGCGATGGAGACAGCACTTTCCAGTATCAACGTACTACTGACCTTCTGCGACGAGCACAATATAGACTTAGAAGCGCGCTTTCTCCGAAACGAGTTTTTTACGTTGAATGAGTTAGATGCAATCCGAGACTATTGTCAGTTGCACTTTGCCAAAAATCGAATCCCACAACAGAACAGTTCAATTCTAATTTCACAGAGGCCAAAACAAAAAACAAGGCAACTCGTTGGTGTAGCCAATGAATATATGCGATTAACTCACATTGGCAAATATTCTAAATGGCTAGCCGAAATCCTGTTATCGGCATCTATGAATAGACAAACGATGCTCGAAATTGCAATGATGCAAAAAAGATTGGAGTCGAGACGTCCCATCAAGAAAGGGCGAAATCAGGGAATAAAACTAAAAGGGCTGAGCAAGGAACAAGTAGTGATTCTACTTAAAACAATTCACCCAAATTCCGAAAGCAATCCTTTTGATGACCCAGCTATTCGGGCAAGAAACCGCCTTATCATTTTATTGTTGTTGCATCTTGGAATTCGAGCCGGCGAACTGCTAAACATTCGAATATCAGACATTGACTGGTCAAATAACCAAATAATTATTGCTCGGCGACCCGACGAAAAATACGACCCAAGAGCCGACCAACCTCTAGTAAAAACCTTAGACCGGCGGCTCCCAATGAAGGACACTCTGGCTAAAGAAATTCACCGCTACATTGTCGAATGCAGAAAAAAAGTACCTGGAATAAGAAAAAATGATTATTTGCTGGTCACTCATAAACCTGGGCCAACCCAAGGACAACCACTCTCACGCTCTGCATACCTCAAAGTAATCAATACAATCGCCATGGTTGAACCAGATCTAATTGATCTTCATGGACACGAATTGCGCCACACTTGGAACAATCAATTTTCTGAACAGATGGACCAGTTGGATGCCCCACCTTCGCCGGAGATGCAAGAGAAGATGCGATCATATCTTCAGGGCTGGAAAGAAGGTTCAGGAACTTCAGCCATCTACACTAAGCGCTTTACCAAGGCCAAGGCAATGGAGGCGAGTCTCAAGCTACAAGAAGGCATTTCTCGAGTACCGGAAAATTTGAAAAATGAATGAACTGACCCAGCCTACTTCAACTAGCTTTGACACAGAAGAAACAACCAGAAAAACCACTAAAAATACTCAACAGTTCCAGACTCCTGCTGGATATACTTTCATAGCAACACATCCCATTTGGGTACTTGATAAAAACGTATCAATAAACTTGGGAAAAATACGCGGAATATTAAGACAAGACATCGAGCAAGGATTCTTACAAACACTATCGTACTACGCAAGAAGTATGTCTTCATGGCACACACGAAATATTTATGAATTTTTTTGGGGAATGATACACAAAACCGGCGCAAAAGTTATTAATCCGCCAATGCTAATTAACTATCGCGCCACATTAGGCCGCCATACCGAATGGAGACTTGGTACGATACGGGGTTTTTTATACAAATGGTATGACCTGGGCCACCCCGGCATTAGCAGTGATATTATCGACCTGCTCAATAGCTGGACTTTGAAAGGTAATATCAAAGGCGATGCTGTCAAGCGGCTTAACCCAACGGAAGGCCCTCTTACTGATATTGAGCTACTGGCATTCAACGAAGGTGCTGCTCGAGCATTCGAGCAAGGTTTAATTTCGATCACAGATCTTTCAATTTCACTATTGACAAGCCACACCGGCCGGAGGCCGAAACAAATAGCATATATAAAAATATGTGACCTCGATGGCACCAAGAAGAACAAAAAGGGCGAACCGATGTACCTCGTCAACATTCCAAGAGCAAAGCAGCGTGGCGAGGTATTTAGGGATAGTTTAAAAACATTTGCGATAACCGAAGAATTGTGGGTAGTCCTTGATGCACAGCAAAAACTCAGCACTGAATCAATTGAAAGAACATTAGGCTTCAAGCTTCATCCGAAAGACAGAATCCTCCTTCCTCTTTTTCCGGACTTGGCTGCATTTGAAGGTATTGCTTCCGCGGACCAACTCCGGCCCTTACTCGAAACTGACCGTCTCCACCGGCAATCAAAAGCCGTCACCAATACCTTGCGGCAAGTCGTTAAGTCGGCTCGGTGTTATTCAGAACGCACTGGTGATCTACTTGAAATAGCCGCGACACGATTTCGCTACACAACTGGCACAAGGGCTGCACGAGAAGGATTTGGCCCTATGGTAATAGCCGAGTTACTAGATCATACAGACATTCAAAATGCACGCGTTTACATAAAAAACATTCCTGACCATGCCGCCGCATTGGACAAGGCTGTGGCAAACCAATTAGCCCCCTACGCCAAAGCATTTCAGGGCACATTGGTCGATCGCGAAGCTGACGCGCGTCGCAGTACTGACCCCAACAGCCGTATCCGCCACCAAGGAGAAGGAACCGGTACATGTGGTTCGTACGGCTATTGTGGTGCGAATGTACCTATTCCATGCTACTCCTGCCTACACTTTCAACCCTGGCTCGATGCCCCCCATGAAATCATTCATGCACACCTACTTGAGGAACGTGAGCGCATTTTTGCCATCACGGGTGATGCAGTCGTCGCTGCAGCAAACGACAAAACTATCCTCGCGGTAGCACAGGTCATTCAGCAGTGCCAATCTCGCCGCGAAGAGATCGCGCGACCAAAGGACAATAATGGCTGACGTGATTCACTTCATGCCCCAAAACACTCTCACCGCAGCAGATAATCTGAACGACTTCATCCGCATGTGCCGAGATGACTTAACTATTTTCGGAGAGGATTTAGATTGGTCTGCGTGGCAATGGCCGGGTGTAAACTTCACTAAAATCGGTGTCCGATCTCGTGGAATAAATGATGCCAACCGAATGGATGACGCATTTCTCGACTTTGCTAAGGCCTACTATCGATACAGTCGAAGCTGCAACAGCTCTAAAACACCGCGAGAGATGATGGCACTCCGGAGTATTGAGATTGCATTGCTACAGGTTAAAGGAACTGCAAATATACAGGAATTGGATATAACTGTATTGGATGAGGCTGCATGCATCGCACGACGAAATTACTCTCCAGAGGCAGCTTATACATGCGGACATGGCATAAGCCGCTTAGCTCGATTTGTTACAGAAAATAGGCTCATTAAATCGGCCATTGGCACCTGGAAGAATCCAATCATGCAGCCAAGCCGAGTAACCATTCAAACTGGCCCCAAGGCAAAGGCCATTCAAAACAAGAAGCTCCCATCCACAGATGCCCTAGAAGCACTCGCTGAGCTGTTTGCTAACAACCCGCAGAATCCGAGAGACATCTTCACCTCCTCCACCTTTGCGATGTTGATGTGTGCTCCTTCCCGAATTACAGAGATACTAGAACTACCTGTGGACTGTGAAGTGGAAGAGCCTGATGCAACTGGAGCAATCCGATATGGCTGGCGTTTCTTCTCGGGGAAAGGCTATGAAGGGGACATCAAGTGGATACCCGTAGTGATGGTCCCAGTAGCGAAGGAGGCTATACGTCGCATCAGGCATTTGACAGAGGAATCAAGAAAACTAGCATGTTGGATTGAAAATCATCCAGATAAACCTTATCGACATGCAAATTGTCCCAACGTACTCGATAATGCCCCATTGAAGGTTTTTCAAGCGTGCGAATTTCTAGGCTTATCTAGTTCCACAAGGTTAGCCTGCACCTCTTCCCTTGGAAATTTTAACCTTGCAACACGCGATGGAGCTCACACCCTAGAAAGTCTTTGGCAATATGCCATGACCCGTCAGCCAAAAGGCTTCCCTTGGCTAAACAAACAGAAAAAGATTAAATTCAGCAACGCATTATTCTGTTTAACTAGAAATGCTCTTAATGCAACAAAGGGGACTAGCCCACTCATTTTGTGGGCACCTAAAGTAGGTGCATTTAACCATGACCTTCATTCAGAAAAACCAGCAAGTAGTTTTCGCACCAAAAGCATATTTGAACGCCATGGATACAAAGCTACCGACGGCACCCCACTGAAAGTAACCTCACATCAAGCCCGACACCTGCTCAACACCATTGGAAATCGCGGAGGATTGTCACAAGAACAGTTAGCTAAGTGGTCAGGACGAGCCGACATCAAACAAAACCGTGTCTACAATCACATGAGCGAATACGAGATGGTCGCCCTTGCGGAGGCACTTGACACCACGTTGACTTGTTTCGGACCACAGGGAGTGGTTTCACCGCACCCTCCAATAACTACTCAAGAAATTAATCTCATGGAACGTGGACCGATACATATCACTGAGTTCGGTATTTGCGTGCATGACTATACGATGAGCCCGTGTGAAAAATTTCGTGATTGCCTCAACTGCCAAGAACAGATATGCATCAAAGGAGAAGACGAGCGACTACAACGAATCAAAGCCAGACTTAGCCAAGTAGAAGTGGATTTTTCTCAAGCCAAGAAGGCTGTACAGAATGGTTTTTCAGGGGCAGACAGGTGGTATCAATACCATGAGAAAACTGTCAGCCGTTTACGCCAATTAATTGATATTTTAGAAAATACAGAAATACCCAATGGAGCTCAGATCAAGCTGCGTGATGGCAAGGACTATAGCCATCTGCGCCGAGCGATCCGCACAAAAGCTGCAGAAGCTTTAGAAAAAAAAGCAAGCGATGCAGACTTGCTATCAGAAATGTCCTTGCTATTAGGAGGCGGGCTTGGCTAAACATTTGAAGTCGAAAGATGTGGAGGCCATCATAAATATGATTCGTGGCTGGCCAAGCGAAAAACTTACGTGGGAGAGAATTTGTGATGAAGCGGCTAAAATAATCAACGGTAAGCCAACTCGCCAAACATTAAACGCTCATGCGGCGATCAAGCAGGCATACACAGCAAAAAAAACCACATTAAAGACTCACGGCCCAAGAACTGCAACACCCAGTAGTTTAGTGGTAGCAGCGCAACGCATAGCACGTCAACAAACTGTAATCGATGAGCTGAAATCAACAAACACAGCACTCATGGAGCAATTCGTGCGATGGCAATATAACGCTTACAAGTATGGGCTAAAAGAACATCAGCTAAACGAAGAGCTACCACGTATAGATCGAGAAAGAACAGAAATCGGATAAATAGAACCTCTCACCAAGGAACCAAGGGGCCATAAAGCAGCCAGCTACGCAAGATGTCGATTAGGTAGAAACGTTAGCCTAGCGACCATAGCCAATATTCATATGAATACCTATAAGGTCAAGGTGAACGTTTATGAGCAATTCTTTGAATACAAGGTCAAGTAGCAGTGGGAAAACCTCTTACTGACAATACTATCCACACTAAGTTTGCCACCTATTATGCTGTGAACTAGAATTTTTCGACTACTGTAGGCATCCCTACCCTATGATTGAACTAGCTAATATGGAGAACTTAGTACTCGCCAGGCCTCCTTCAATCGTTCTGGCCATGTCCTAGCTAAATAGCGTCCATGATAAGACTGCTCGATATTCAGGAACTGCTGACTGCGAAAAACGTATGGTTGGTAACGCGCCCAGAATTGTCGATGATCATGTTCCGTCGCTTTATATTCTACTCGGTACGCTTCTTCTCGATAGCTGATTGAACTCGAGGGCACCTCTACTACTCCATCGGGAGACCGATTCATGATTACCCACTCACCTGGCTCAACTGCATCTTTCTCACCACCCAATGCGGACTTTTCCCGCGATCTCACAAAAGCGCTACAGTACAATACATCGTGAGCAGGAATGGTCAATTGCATGGTTACCGGGTAATATGAATACCCCCCATCATCGCCAAAGCTATTTAGCAAGTCCATCTCAAATTGGATGTTCTTGTAACCAAAGTAATCCGCGGCCTCCTTTAGCCGTACAAGTAGATCAGCATAATTGTTACGCCCCCAGAAACTGTCACATTCATTTTGAACGCGTCTAGTCAACTGCACGCTTTCTAGCCCACATGCGGCTAGCTGTTGCTGACCGTGCTCATATAAACGGTGCAACTCACAGCAAATATCGTCTACTCGCGCGTCTGTTAGCAAAGGAAGGATCTTCTCAAATTTGGTACGATACTCTCCACTTGGTAATGATGCGAATAATCTATCCTCAAAAAATGGTAGGCGATGAATATTAAAAGCTTTACGAACAAAATAGCCCAGCAGTATGTAGCCAAGCCCCTTTCCAATGGTAAAGCCAAAACGCATCCCATCAGGCGCACCATCTCCGTAAGTAATACAGCTATATAGCAGATCATCTCTTATCTGAAAGCGAGTGGCTTCTTGACGACGTTGCAACTCCTGCCAATTCTCCTCATCTCGCATATGTCGCGGCCAAAGCTCACTTTGTTTAGTCAATTCTGGCATCCATGCCTCGTTTGATATTGTTTTTCATCTCGCTTAACGCATCACCTGGCACGTATAGCTTGTGCACTGAATACGGTTGATGCACCAACTGTTGGGTGTCAGCTCGGCATTGCCCACCGTAATTCATTCAGAAATGGTAACGCTAGGCACATGGATCCGCAGTGTGAGGGAGGTAAAGCCGCCAGGTGAGAAAGAGTCGTCGATGGCTGCAAACATGAAGTGCTAGTAGTTGAGATATCGGTGGAGCATGAGGCATCGTCCAGGAACGGTAGAAAAGCGCGGTATACGATGACTGCTACGCCCCATAAGTATTCATCTTTCGAGATTCAGGCACGGCAGCAGTCTGGCAATATTCAGGGCATCGTCAAGGCCTCGATGATGCATACCGTCAAGTGGCCGACCAACAATCTGCAAGGCTGTCGCCATGCCTACCTGCTTGATCTTACGTCCCTTTGCGAAGGCTGCCTTGAGATTCTGGTGATTGAGCCCAATCAGAGGGTTGGATATCTGATGCCTAGTGCATTCGCGCTCAATCTGCTTCCGATCATACGCCCCCCAACTCCCCCAGCAGTATCCAGTCTGAAGTTGGGCGAACGCGGCCAACTTAGCAGCCACCTTAGGCCAGCTTGGCGCGGAGTCGATGTCAGCCTGTTCAATGTGAGTGAGTGAGCGGCAAAATTCAGTAAGTTGCGGGTACTTGATCGGGCGCACAAACGACTGAAATTGGTCAATAACCTCCCCGGACGACGTTGCCCAAACTGCACCAACCTCAATGATTTCCATACTCTCAACCGGTATGCTGCTATCCTCAGCACAGGTAGCTTCAAGGTCAATGACAAGGATCATCGTCATTTCACACTCCACCGGTCAAGGGCGAATGCCGAGTTGTAAAACATAAACTGATTCAGCCCCCTCTGAAACGGTTATTAAGGCTTTCAATAAAGGTTCGCTCAACTGGCCTACCGAGCCGAATTAACAGTAGCATGCCAGCATTTCAACACGTCCAATTATCCAATACCTAGCGGGTGAATTTCAGACCGTTGCCCATTTTAATCACGAGAGTGAAATTAATTTACACTTCGCAATTGATCCAACGCTCATGTCACAATGCATCTGCTCTACAGGCTTGTGGTTAATCACACAATCTGCGCTACACAATTATTGCGTCCATGCACCATACAAAAATGGTTCGTATCATAAATGTGTACCCAAAGCATTGCCATATCACAACCTGATCACACACACGCCAACACCACACAGTGCCAATCAGTTACTTCTCTTTGGTCGGCTTCGGCGGCGACACCTTAGGCATCGGAGGCGTCTGTTTTGGAGTAGGCAGACCACGCTCTTCTAGACCCGGGCGGAGCCCAGTGGATGGAGGGACATTTTTACTGGGTGGCGTTGCCATATATTTTCCTTTAAGATGGATAAAACGTAGAAAAGTAGCTAGATGCAAGTTTTTCTGCCGTATCTGCCTTTTCCGAGTCATTAGGAATCACTGTTGATGCAAGATACTTCTTCAGTATTTTTTGCTTTTGCAATCGCAAATTAGTTCTGGCCTTATTTATTTCGTCTTCATCATACTTCCCCAAGGCCACATCATGCCATTTGGCTTCTGCCTGAATAAATATTTCCTCAAACTCGTGCAGCATAGGGGAATATTTGTTTAGCCGCTCTCTAAATGGAAGATGAGGGCTAATAGCCGCAACCACCTGAGAAATAGCAATTATCGTTGCCCACAACAATGACAAGTCCTTCCATATTACCCAAGCACCTATACTTGCGCTGGAAGACACCGCCATGAACATCTTCATGTGTCGGTCGTACTTTTCAGCCTCATGAATATGGGCTTCTACATAGTAGAGATGGACCTTAAGTTGAAAAAGCTCTTTCCAGAAGCGCTCTTGTGCCATGAGTAAAATTACTAGTAATTAGTGGAGAAGGGGTATAACCCAACTACTTATTGATATATTTGGCCTCAACAATGGATTTGTAATCAGCACCATTGATACCCTCCTTACGCATTAGAAACTGTGTCATCCAGCGGTCGCAACATCGCAAACACCACAGCTCCTACACAGTCACGCAGGCAATCATCGTCCAGAGTATTGAGCGCGGCGGCATCGTTGACGCCGATGGAGGCAAGGGCGAGACATTGTCCGCGAGCCAGTGGCACCGTCAGCTTCGTCAACGGTATTACCTCAGATGGTAAGCCAAACTCAAGCCGCTGTAATATTTCATCCAGCCCCTGCAAGAACTCAGGCTGATCTGGTAGCAGGGTAGATACGATCTGATGTGCTGAGCGCAGATGAAAACGTGTCGCATCGGCAATGCCAATGATATTGCCATAGCTGATGGCTCCACCAAAAGGAGTCGTCGAGTAGCGCTTTTCCAGCACGTCGACGGCGGTTCCTTCGATCCAGTCATACAACAGCGCGGCCCGCTTGCAACGAGCCCAGAACTCAAACTGGTCGCGGCAGTATCGCTGTAATGCCTGCACTATCTGTTGTCCGAACCGCTGCCCCGCATCTGCAGAACGCACGCTTTCCGATTGCCCTCTCCTCATCACTGGCGTGTAGACCGCATCCAACTCGTCCAGAACTTGGATCAGCGCGAGCATGTGGAATGGCGGCGTCCTGGCGACATCAAGTTGCGCCATCAACTCTACCAAGCGCAAGCCCGACTCGAACGATAGAGACGAAGCGCCGCAGGCTCGTCCAAGAAGAGTCAGGTGGATCAAGTCTCCTTCCCTCTCGGCCAAACCAGCCTGCAACAGACGAGTGATCAGCTCGGCCACGTCGCGCTCGACCAGCGTGATCCACTGAGGATTCGCGCGTGACGCCGAGTAGCCCCCGAAGGTATTGACCAGGAGCCCTGGGATTTCGCTCTCCCCGACACCGCGTACCTGGCTGAGTAGTCGCAACGTCCAGGTCGGCAGGTCACGCTGCTGGAACGATGACTTCACATCCTCTGGCACCCCCATGACATAACGTTGGAACAACTGTGCGCGCTCAATTGGCGTCTCGGCCAGAATGATGGCCTTGCCAGTCTCGTTAAAACCCAATCGGCCAGCACGGCCAGCCATGTTCTTGTATTCAGCGACAGTGAATTGTCTACCATCCTCACCGACGAATTCGTTCTCGGCCAGAACCACGGTGGAGGCTGGAGTGTTGATGCCTGCGGCCAAGGTTGTGGTCGCGATAAGTGCGTGGATGCCTCCATCTGGTCTGCGGTAGCCTTTTTCAACCGCTTCACGCTCCGCGCGCAGCAGATTAGTGTTGTGAAATGCCGTACCCCCAGCTAAACACTCCCGTAAATCCTGTGAGGCCGCCGTCAGGTCCTGCGTGGGCATCACATCGAGCACCGCAGTAGCCGGCCCCAAACCCAATTCCTTCGCGAGGTACTTTGCACACCCTTGGGCTGGTCCACGCATATTGCGGAACACGAGCAGCTTCTCGCCCTGACCGACAAGTTGCTGCGCCAGCGGGACGATCACGTCCTGCGAACTGGGCTTGTCGCGCCGCTGCACGATGCGGCGTGCCGGCAACAATTCCTCCGTCTTGGTTATCCCATCGGTATCGATATACTGAAACGTGCCACGCCGATCGAGCACTCCTTCAATAAGTGGCACGGGTCGCTCACGCGATACCAATAAGGGCACATCAAGCCAACGATCGAAACTATTCAGGTTACCGATGACGGCCGAAAGAACGACTAGTTGAGGCTGGATGCCTCGTTGCCGCGCTCGTAGCAGCAGCGAATAAATCAGTTCGACCGTGATACCCCGATGCGGGTCAGTAATGAACTGCCCTTCATCCACAACGACCAAGCCAAGCTGGTTCAGCAAATGCGGGGAACCCAGTGCAAGGTTCAGGAAGGTTTCGTAGGTGAAAAAGCCAAGATCATATCGTCCTGCAAGGACAGGGCCGATACCGTCCGTCGCATCTCCACTACAGCGTACGACGCGAAGACCCGCAGCGGCATAACGTTCGCTGAATTCCTCAAACTTCTCGTTGACCAACGCCCGATAGGGCAGAAGGAAAGCCGCCTTCTTACCAGACGTCACGGCCTGAATTGCAGCCAGCTCGCCGATCATGGTCTTGCCTGAACTGGTTGGAGCGACAACCAGCAAGGAGCCTCCGGCCAGCACACCGAACTCGTTCACGGCCCTAAGCTGTAGAGCGTTGAGCCCCTCTGGAAAATCTGCAGTCCACTGCTCAACGACTTCAAGCGGGAATCCATGCGCAGCGAACTCAGGAAATGCACCCGACATCTGCCGTATGGCTTGTGCAGGGAAGGTTGCGGCGTAGTTATCACCACGCTTAAGTGTTGGAAACACTAGGCCGCCTTGCACACTTCCAAGAAACACAGGAGTCTGCGTGACGCAGATACGCTCAGCCTCGACACGAGCAATTCGGATGATCTCACCGGCGATCTCTGGAAAGCTCACCGACGGGCCAGAGCACCCCGTCCACGCCTCGATGATCGCGTGCGTCATCAACCCGTGCCCCGTTCCCGGCTGTTCCCACGCAGACTCATTGGTCCCACATGCAGCCAGCAGGATGCGGCCTTCGCCGTAGACGCCAGCTAGTGCAAAGGCATTTCGTGGCCTTGCGGCGGTTTCAAGAACACGCGCGGGAGCCTGCCCACTGAAGCAACAGTCGAGAATGCATAAGACAGCCCGCGCCTTCGTTGCCTTGAAGGCCTCGGCCAAGTCAACCATGGACACGGCCGTGCCAACGAGGTTTGCAGGGTCTGTATCGAATACGACAAGGTTGCCATCTGGTGAACCGTGCCCGGCGAATGAAATGACGATCACATCGTCTGGCTGCGCAACCGTTAGAACGCCAAGGATGGCGTGCGTAACGTTTGCGTGGGTAGCTGCTTCATCAAGCAGTAATCGCGCGGATAGCCCGTCGATCGTGTCGGTGAATAACGCCCATAGCGCTGTCGCGTCGCGCCTAGCCCCACTGAGTTCCGGAATCGACGCATTGAGATGCTTGTTGATACCAACAAAAATTGCCTTGATTGCCACACTACCCCCTATCCAGACCGAGCACGGATGTCTCTAGCACATTGCCTGCCTTAGCTATCGTGTCAAGACACGTCCCAAAGGCTCATTGATCGCAGCAAATGCAGAGATCATTCCATCCATAACGAAATCAAGAGCACATCCATACCCTTGATGTAGGCTGGCACTATCGAAACCCAATTCCTGAAGCCTTTGCATGCTCTCGCCGATTACTTCGTGCGCGTCAGCAATTCGAAGATCATTGGCAATGAATAGAGGCGCAAACTTCGCATTCATCGCAGCCCACGCTTCCGGTTCTACACCGCTTTGGTAGGCATCACGCGCCTCCTCGTCAGCATCCAAGCGCTCGACAATATTCAACAAGGCTTGCAGAAGCTTCAGACTTCCCAAATTGTTGATAGCAGCTGCGTTTTCTGGAATACAATTTTGTCAAAACAAGTACTGGAGCCTGGTTAACTGGTTGTCTATACATGGTATTTGTCAGTATGAAGACACACTGTCTGACAAAGTAGTACTGACAGGAGGTCATCATGGTAACCATCGAATCTATAGATGGCTGCATCAAAGCGCGGGTTCGACATGAGAACGGGCGAAGCTATGGTGTCGATATCTCCAAGCTCGCGCGATGCGATCCTTCTGGTCACCTGCTCACTTGCCTGACGCAAATTGTGAGCACGCTGAAACCGTACAGTCAGATCAGGACATTTACGGTCGCTAACGTTGTCCTGGGTGGTGCCTTGACCGCTTGGGGGGAGTGCCTGCCGCAAGCCCCTGAAGCTTGGCAGGGGCTGGTTTCCAGGTTGTATGAATACCATTTCACCCGGACGGACACCAGAATGAGGCTCAAATCCGCGGCAATCATCTGGAGTTCGTTTGCACACTGCCTCGAGAGGATGCGGGACCACTGCGGCTACATTCCGCAAAACGTAATCATTCCCCATGTTCCAACGCGACTGGAAGCGATTGAGGCGACCGGGTACGGGTATCCCTTGCTCGGGCAGGCTGCGGTGCCACAAGCGGCACCGTCTGTAGACAAGCTGTTGCTGCCGCTCGATCTGTCGCGGACCGATGTCGACTATTTGGAGGAGGTCCGGGATAAACTGATCTACCGCAGCAAGCTGCTGGAACGGTGCTTGATCGCCTGGTGGGAGCAAATCAAGGCGCACTATGTGTATGGTCAAGCCTTGCTCCATACCGTCGATTGGCCAGAGCTACGTCAATCGCTGATCGCCCATGCCAATGATCGCGGCACAAAGCGGCGCACAAATGGCGCGACAACGGAAACATTGGCGAACCAACTAGCGGTGATCGTGTATGAGCATGATGGCCTGCATTCGGACAAAGTACGAGCATCGTCGCCGTTTCTTCATAGCTATGCCGGTTATCTGTATTTACCTGCCGACGCGCCGTCAGCATTTAGTGGTGTTCCCCGTTCCCTACGGGTGGACTGGATGCTGGGCAGGCTGTCGACTATCGATTACACAGTACTCGCCACACTGTTAATTATGCGCAATCCGAACTTCACCCCCTCTGCCATGCTGAATGCCCGGGTTAACGATCGGGATGGCAAGCGCTACCTTGAATTGGATGATCGGGGATTCCGCTTTCGCGTGGATAAGCCGAGAGCCAGGGCAATGAAGGAGGCGATGCTCGACGAGGCCAGTGCTGAGATTGTGTGTATGCTATACGAAATGGGTGCCGTGGCACGGCAGTGTTTGCAGGACGTTCAATCCCCCGCAGCGAATTACCTGCTGCTGGTACGCAGTGCCAATGGTACCTACTCTACGGTGTGTCCGAGCTATGTTGAGGACAAATTGCGGGGACGTGGATCGCTGCTCTACAAAGCTTTTCCTGAGCTGATGGAGGTGCTGCCGCCTGGTACGATCACGCTGAGCAAGGTTCGCGCGACACAGGGCGTCCTCGAATGGTTCCGGACCGGTTCCGTTGTGGCCATGCGCAAACGGCTCGGTAACTCGACTATGGTCGTGTTGCAACACTATCTGCCGCCATGCCTGCTTGCCATCTGGAATACCCGACTCATCCGCCGCTTCCAGAACCTCTGGATTACCGTGGCAGCAGCTGCAGATGACTTCCTGCTCGAGATTACCGATTTCAACACGCGTGGCGAGCTGGACGCTTTTGTCGCCGACATGCTACGTCTGCATACCAAGGGTTCCTCTCCCTTGGCTGATGTGCTGCACGAACGTTTCGGCGACTGTTCGCCGTCTCGGTCAGGTAGCGCTAGCGATATAGCTGACCAGTTGGCAATTAGTGTGTCCAAAAATGCGCTGTTGGCGCTATATCTGTACCAGGAGGCAGCCATCGCGGAAGGGCTGTCGCCCAGGCTCATGGATTATGTAGACGAAACTACTGGTATTTGCCCACGACAGTTCATCAATCTTGCCGAGCTGCTACGGCATGAAATCCCTGAACACAGCGACGGCTCTTTACGGCAAGCGCATGTGCAGGCACTGGCCGAGCTGTCGGGGCACCCCATCAAATCGAAGTGGGGTGCCTTGATCGCCCAGAGGAGAGGCCATGTCGACTAGCCGCCGACAGGCTCCGCACGGCGACACCCTGAGTGCCGATCTACGGGTGATTCTCGAGCACGGACAGCTTTATGCTGATCTCTATGCCGGCGACTGGACGGCACCATGGCTACTGTCCGATTTTGCGGCAAAGCTATGGCAGATTAGAAGTAAGAATACCCGGCGAGTGGGTGAGACTTGGAAGGGCTATATCGTACTGGACTGGGAGGTGCCATTGGCCGACGGGCTGTCTCTCACCGATTCACCACATAGCGGCATGTGCATGCTGGCTAAGAAGATCGTCTTCCTTATGAGGTTCTTACCGCCCAGCAACGCTTCCTCCAGCATTACCCATCGCCACCTGTTCTTGCATGTCAAAGTTATTTTGCAATGGATGTACCTGCACGGCGAGCGCTTCCAGCCCGACCAATGCCTGTTTCAGCGCATTGATCAGCAAGCGGTCGAAGACTATTTGCGCGAGCTGAAGCAGGGCGGCGTCTCCTGGGTACTGCGGGCACCTCATCGCACCTTGATTTGGTTGTATCAGGAAGCGTTGGGACGAAGGCCGCCGGCGGATATGGAGGGGCAGCACTTTCTGGTGCCGCGTCCAGATGGAGAGGCCATCAGCCAATGGCTACAGGCGAATCACTATTACGTCCTAGAAAAGCAGGATTGGACCGGAGAGACAATACGATCGGTCGACCGAAAAAAACTGGCGCAGATCCTGCATATGGACGTGGAAACACTCCGTTCCTGCCCGAAATTTACCGCCTTTATCCGCCAGTTCGAACCGGACTTGCTGGCATTGAATCCGCATCTGCTCCTACCGGCGCGCGGCGTCAGAGGGGCGGAAGCCCCCTTGCATACAACGCCAACGCTTGATGAGGTACGGCGCGGGCTATATGGGGCAACCGCCCTGCGCCACCATGTAAATGTCTGGAGCAGGTTACAGGATTTGACACGGCAGTTCTCCGGCAGCATGGAGCTGGCCAGCTCCCTGGATTTTCCTGCCCTGTACCGAATAGCTAATACCGGAGACAAGGGCCAGCACACGCCCTGGGTACCGTTGACGACCGCCCTGGCGTATACGCGCGAAGCCTTGCGCTGGGCTGCGCAATATACCGATGTTGTCGTGGCATTCTACCTTGAGGCGATCGGTGTATTTCAGCACAAGGGATGGTTCAGCTATCAGGCCGACTCAGTCGATCACGATACGGTCTTGTCGGTAAAGCGGGATCGTTGGGTTGTTGAGCATTGTCCCGCGCCGCTCAGACCACTCGGTATCTGCGGCTGGACGTGCTGGTTCTCGAAAAACCAGCCGGAACCATTCCGAAAGCTGCGCGAGCGGCCTGGCTTGAATGACGTAATGCAGGTCATGGTGGGGGCAGCCATCGTGCTGGTGGGCATGACTAAGCCGATTCGCGAGTCGGAGATACTGGGCCTGCGCAAGGACGCTGTACGCTTCGTACCGGGCGATGGGTACTGGCTAGAGCAGATGCTTGCCAAAACGGTTGTGGCCGACCACCATGGCCGGTCGGCCAAGCCCATCCCGGCCATCACGGCCCGGGTGTTGAGTGCATTGGTCCGATTGTCAGACGGTGTCGATGCACTGTTGCGTTCCCATGATCCCTATGCCCGAGAGCGCATTTTCTATCTGCCTTCGTTTGTGCGGGATGCCTCGCTGAAGGCTAAGCTCTATGAACCCACCGATTTGTCGCGGCTGTTGAACCGGTTTTGCGACTATGTCGCGCTCAGCCCGGATGAGTATGGGCGGCGCTGGTACGTGCGTGTGCACGAGTTGCGCAAGTCTTTCCTGATCACCTTTTTCTGGTGCTTCCGCTATGCCTCGTTGGATGCGGCGCGATGGATCGCTGGGCACACTAACGGCGCTGATCTGTATGCTTATATTGAGGCAAATTTTCCCGGCGACGAGTTGCCCCATTTGGAAGCTGAATACGCGGCAATGCAGCTATGGCACTTTCAGGCCGAGGGATATGGTGAAGCGATGAATACCGTCGAACTTTACCAAGCCGTCTGTGCTCATTTCGCAGTCCGGGAGATCAGTCTGATCCCGGCGCCGGAACTGAGCGACTGGCTGGAGCTGGCCTTCCTGCAAGGCATTTATCGCATCGAGCCGTACTCGATCATTGGGGCCGAAGACATGGCGGTGCAGATTGCATTTCGAATCGGCCGGCGCAGTGAGGGAGAGAAGTCATGATGAGGCGCCGTGGACGGGATACGGGCAGCACCCCTGGCATCGAAGCTCGCCTCAAGCTGCTGACCAAATGGGTCAAGTCACCAGGCAAGGCTCCGGGCTTTGTGAAGGCAGCGTGTGCCAACCAGACGGCGTTGGCCGCGCTGCAGCGTCCAGACCTTGGCATCTTGCCGATTAGCCTCAACACGCTCAAAGTGCACGCCGCGCGTATGCCATGGGGTGGTAGCGACGGCTGGACTGCTATGGAGGCTCTGCGCCGTGCCATACAGTTACGGCCAGGTGAAGGAGGGGCTTCACTAGCTCCTCGGCCTGGTAGCAAGGATGCGCTGCGGTGTCAGGTGGATGAACTGGAACGGCAGCTGGATCAGGTGCATCGCAGCCGTGCCCTGTTGATGCGCGCGTATATGGATCTGCTGGTGCTGGCACAGCAGGCCGGCCGTGGCGATGCTGAGCTGGTACGCAAGATACGGCGCCATCAGGTCGCCTTTGTCGAGCTAGGTCTCCGGCCGGTTCCGTCATGAAGCCCGGCGCAAAGCTGTTCAGTCTGCTGCGTGATGTGGCGCTGCCCGGCTACACCGTCATCGACCCCGTACTAGGCATAGCCCAGGTGTGCGAACAAGTGCTGCCCGCCGTGTTCATCCTGAGTTGGCCGGACGGGACGCCGTGTCTCTATGCGGAGATGTTCTTGCTCGACAAGTCGTACCGGCTGACCACGCGACGAAATGATGGCGGCTCTCTCAAGGTCGCCGCTGCTGATCTCAGCCACCTGCTGCGCTTTTGCTGGCAATACGAGCACAACTTGTGGGAGCTTGGAGACAACGAACTGCGCGAGATGATAGCCTGGTTGCAGCAGCCAAGGTCCGTCAACAATCCAACTGCACCGCAGCGAAACCGCAATACGATCAACCGGGTCATCGCTCAGACGATCGAATTCCTGCTGTGGCTGCAACGCACGATCATGCCTGAACGGCAGATCATCGGGACGCGAGAGCAGAGGCCGCAGATCACCTGTGTGGAAACGACGGGCCGAAGGCATGGTCAACCGTGGGTGGGACGATTGGCGTTTGCGTTTCGTTTGACCGCCGACTCGCCCGATCCAAAGGGTCCGATCTCGCGCGAGCTGCGTCAGCAGCTGTGGGAAGGCGTAGCCAGGATGGGCGATGAGGCGACTGAAAATACCCGCTATATGGCGCGATTCCCATCGCGTGCTGCATGGCTGGCTGAACGCGACTACCTGCGCGCAAGGCGCGAACTCATGCTGTCCCTGCTGGATGCGACTGGCTGCCGGCCAGGGGAGCTGGCTCGGCTGTCATTGGCTAAGAGCCTGGCCTGCGTGGCAACCGGAAAAATCATCCTAACCACGCTGAAGCGGCGGCGGGCGGAGGATCCGGAACGGATCATCCCGCTGGCACGTGTCGTGTGTGTGCGGCTGGAACTGTTCATCCGGAAGTACCGCTCCGCCCTGGTGATGGCATTACAGCAACGCGATCGGGATGTTGCACCGAACGATGCCGTATTCATCACCTGCCGCACGGGGGCTCCCATGCCGGAGGCGACCCTGACTAAGGACTTTCAGCGCATTACCCGGTGCGCTGGCATCGCGCAGCGCACTTGCATGAGTATGTTCCGACATCGCTTCATCACGAACATGGTGGCGCTCCACCTGGACGCCTTTATGCGGGAGAGTCCGGGCAAGGATCGCCAGTACCTAATCGAAGCGGATTACCGGTCCATTTTGAAGCGTGTGGCGGTGTTTACCGGGCACGGCTCGGTGGATAGCCTATTTGTCTACATCGACTGGGCATGGGAAGAGTTGGGTACCTTTGACAGGGTGGCCGAAGCCTATGCGCTGACTAGCGCGATCGATGACTCCTTGCAGCGCTTGGGTGCCTTGGCCAGCGAACTGGAGAGCAAGGCACCGTTGACGGCCATGGCGGCTATTAATGCAATCAGCGCCGAACTGGATACAATTCGTGCGCGCGTCCTCGATGCTGGTAAGCGGACCTAGCAGACAACAACCATAGGTCGCAATTTTATTACTACATGGCTGTGATTGGCGTGATTTTAGCATCGCGCCTAGGATCCTTATATCCAGGAGCTAAATAGGCACTGCTGGCGCCATAGAGCGACAGAGGATCCCTTAGCCATAGCGCAAATTCAATGCCTTTCAAGCTATGGTCGGGCGAACAGTCGATCATCCAGCGACGCAGCATGTATCCCGCGTTGGCTGCACGCACCTTTACTCGTAAAACGCCGTCTGGCATCCAGTAGTCCATCATCACCACTTCTTGTCGTGGGTAGTTGGGATGGGGGACGAGCTCCAGTTCAATAATACGGTTCCACTGAACGTCTTGGTCAACCCTTTCTTCGTCCAATATTGGGCTGTTCTCTAGTAGGACGGGATTTTCCATCCGAGTAAGAACGAAGTCGCGAAATCCATTGCGTCGACGGTCGTAAGCTCGCACGTGCCAGCGACTGCCATTGTTTACAAGCGCGATAGGTACGATCTCCCGCTCAGTACGCCCGCTTTCAATGGACGTATATGTCGTGCGCAAGGCCTTTCCTCGGTGAATGGCTCGCGTAATGGGGGCGAGCGTTGACATCTGGGGTGTGGTTAAGGCAATGGGAAATTCACATCGCACCATGGGTCCTAGTTCTTCGCCAATACCTTCGCCGAACCCGCTAGAGAGGGCCGTCAGCACTCGTTGCGGTACGTGGTCAAACAGAGGAACGAATTCATCTGTTGGGCGGTATGTCTTGTCTGAATTGTCTAGCTCGAGATTACTCGATGCTATATCGCGATATTGTGCGATATCCCGAGTGGCAGCCGCAGGACCTGTACCGAATCGGTCTGCAATGTCAGTTCGTCGAAGTTCGCCGAGAAAATAAAGTCGGAAATCGATATATGCAAGCCGTTCACGCTGGGCTTGAGGCAGTGCTGCGAGGGCTTGGTCTCGAGCAGTGTTTAAGGTATTCATGCGTCAATTATACTCGAAATCGGAGTCATATGGATAAAAATCAATCGCTTTACATGATCAAAATGATCATGTAAGATGATATCAATCGTGGATGTCTCTGCTGGGACGCACCCTGTTGGTGCCGACTCGTGAGGGGGAGTAGATCCGGCGAGAGATAAAGGTCTCGGCTAGATGGGTCGAGACGCTTACTTTGTAAGGAACTGCAATGATCCGCGAACCAGTTAAACTTCTCCCTCAACGTAGGGCCTCCACGCAATCGTCGGCGCGCTTCTTTCATCTAGTCGATGCAATTGCGCAGGCACACGAGCCCACTGCGTCACAGTTGGCGGCACTTGAGCGTTCCTATAACAGCACGGGTGACTTTCTTTCTGAATGCCCTGAATTTAGTGGGCAGCTGGTCCAGATCCATTCTCATGGTTCGCGCCGACTCGGGACGATTGTTCGGCCACGAGACGGCTCCCGCGAAGGTTTCGATATTGACCTGATCGCGCGACTTGCCCCGAGTGCGAAGCGTAAGTACGAAGGTGACCGGGGGCCCGTACTTCTACTTGACCATCTGTATAGTGCTCTTTCTCGTTATGCCGCCGCGCATGGCTTACGGTTACATCGTTGGGAGCGATGTGTCACCCTCGAATACGCGGGGGGAATGTGTGCTGACATTGCCCCGGTCATCGACGCACCGTTGCTCTCCGGTCCGCATGCGGAGACGCACGGTCTGATCCCCGACCGTGAACTGCGGCTTTTCAATTCGACGAATCCGCGCGGGTACGCAAAACACTTTGATCTTGCTGCGATGATTTCTCCGAACTTTCTTCTCTCGGAAATTTCCGCTGAGGCCTTTGATTTGGCAAAACGTGCAGATGTCGTTCCACTACCCGATGCACAGGAAGTCTTCGGCAGACTGCTGTGTCGGCTGGTCCAGCTTCTGAAATTACACAGAAATGTTGCCTTTGGAAGCGTAAAAGACCAGGACCTAGCTCCGACATCGGTCTTTCTAACGACTCTGGCTGCAATAGCCTATACAGTTGAGGCGCCCTTGCCACACTCCAGCCCGCTAGAACTGCTTTTCGACATCGTTGAACGCATGCCATCGCTCTTCGTACGCCGAAGATTGCCAAGTGGATCTGAGGAGTGGGAGTTGCCCAATCCGTCAGCCCCGACTGACAATCTTGCTGCTGGTATGAATAATCCGTCGCGACAAGTTGCGTTCATCGAGTGGCACCGTCGTTTATTGATGGATCTCAAACGCATCCTTGATGCGATCGAAAGCCACCAAGGGATGGACGTGCTGCTCAAGGCCGTTCAAACCGCGTTCGGATCTAGAGGGTTTGCTGCTGTCCAGCAAATAGAGATGGGCCGTCAAGAAAGTAGCCGACAGGCCGGGCGAGCCATCTTGCTCGCTTCGTCGACAGCCATGCCTATCAGCGTTTCGGCCCGCCCGCACACGTTTTTCGGAGGCTAATACCATGCGCACGCATCCGTTCGTTTCGATTCCAACTCTGGCCGAACGGGCGCTGGAGCTTCGTAACCTCCAACTTTGGGACGCAAGCCTGAGGTTTCTATCGGGGCGTGGGTTGCACTACAGGTTTTATTTAATACCAAGTGAGTATGGTCGGACGTACGAGTGTGAGTTGCGCATAAAACCTGGTGCAATCGCACCGGAAATGTATGTGTTAAAACCGGATTTGATTGCATTGGCGGGTGACGCGCTGATACCCCACATTTATCCGGGAAAGGGACCTGGCATTCACCTGTGCCTCTGGCACCCAAAGAAGCGAGAGTGGTCGCCACAACTGCGATTAGCTGAAACGTATCTTGCCTGGACCACGCAATGGCTGTGGTACTTTGAGGATTGGCTTGCCACTGGCATATGGAATGGAGGCGGGGATCACCCTGCAGCAAGAAGAAACCGCTGGGATTCGCGAGCAAGAGAGGTAAACGTTGATTGCTGATTTCGAACAGGTTGATCAGTCGTGCCCACAAGATTGCTGCATAGAGCGGAGTAGAGACGAAGTCCTCTCCACCTCACATAAGATCGACGTTGAGCAAAATAAGCCCGAAATGATTGAACTGCTGCGTGCGCAGCGGCACTTTTATTCCCGCGCAAAGGTATATCAGAATTTTTTTTCCATACTCGCTCTCGCACTGCCGATAATCGGCTTGATATTTGGCACGAGGTTTCCGGCTATTCGGCCCTTTCTAGGATTCGGATCTATCTTGATATTGCTTCTAGAGGTGGGAATTATCTCCCGCAAGCAACGGGAGTGCTGTAAACGAGGCGCAAAGGTGCAGGAACAGTTCGATACTGAGGTGCTGAAGCTTGATTGGAATCGCCTGGTCGCAGGCGGAAAAGTCGATGCCGAAGATATTCGCGCCATTACGTCAACGCCACTGGCGGATGCGGAGCAAAAACGTCTTCTGGACTGGTATGAGCCAGCTATTTCTCGACTCCCCTTGGCGGTGGGGAGGTTGATTTGCCAGCGAACCAATTTTGCATATGATATGCGTGTGCGTAATGCGTACGCAGGAATTCTTTCCGGTTTCATGATAGTCCTCTTCGTGATCTTAACGTTGGTGGGTCTTTGTCACGATCTGTCAGGAAACGAATTAATTCTGAGCTTGTATTTACCAATGTTGCCATTCGCTGCTTTTATTCTGCGAGAGAGCCGAAAGCAATACGATACCATCGAGATGTTGACGACACTAAAAGGCGAAATCGATAAGCTGTGGGAGAGGGCACTTAACGGGGCATCGTCTAGTGAACTGACTGCTGGTTCGCGTGCGTTGCAAGACGCAATTTTCCGACATCGTGCGGCTAACCCACTCGTGTTCGACTGGCTGTATAGCACGCTTCGGACGCGAAACGAAGACCTCACGCAATACACAACAGAGAAATTGGTGGCCGAAGCTCAAAAAAAGCTGAGAACGGAGGGGCTATAAAAATCCGAATTTAATCTTAATTCACCCTTCTTTGTGGCGTGGCATTCTAAATTTTCTCGATGTGAATATGGAAAACCTATATGGCTTACACCGTAGAAGCCTCTTTCAACTCGTTCTATGAAAACATTAACTTGAGTGGTGATCATAGGCAAACGGCGAATGCACGTCGCGACAACATTGTGGCGGTACTGTCTAAGACGTTCGAGATAGTTGAGTCTTTTTCTACTGGATCGATCCCAAAGTTCACGGGGCTCAAGGCACACGCTGATTTGGATGTCATGGTGGTTTTGCACTATAGCAAGCACATTAAGGGCAAGACGCCAACGCAGGTTCTTCAAGACGTGCGTAATGTGTTGGCTGAATGGCGGACGGGTGCGCGTAAGAATGGGCAGGCTGTGACGTTGTACTACAAGACATGGCCCAATGTGGACATTGTCCCTGTGAGTCGGTTTATCAATAATGACAACACGGTTTCTCACTACGAAGTACCTGATAGCAATACGGACACATGGATTGCTTCACGGCCAAAGCTACATGCTAGTAATATTGAATCGAAATCTTCTTCTTGTGGATATAATTTCAGGCGGATCATTAAAATGATCAAGCACTGGAATAAGATTCATAGTAATTATCTTCAGAGCTACCATCTCGAAGTTTTGGCATTGAATATTTTCAACGAAAATATGGATGATACGCAGTGGGAAGTTTTCCAGTTCTTCGAAAAAGCCCGACCGCTGCTTGAAACCCCACTGTGGCATGAGCTTGGGTTTGTTGATGATTACCTGACGTACTCGGATCGTCGGGAGGTACTAAAACGCTTTGATACAGCTATTGAAAAGAGCCGACTTGCGTGGAGCAAGACTTATAACGGTAAGAATGACCATATGGGTGCCATAAATATTTGGAGACAGATTTTTGGCGATAAATTTCCTTCCTACGGCTGAAAATATGTCCCGTTCCGATTCAATTCGTACCTAAGGGTACAAGTAGACACGTACTAAGTTTTCCCTATGATGCTGTGTTGACTGGTCCGGATACCGTAGATAATCCCTCCCTCACGCAGAAGCGCGTTCAAAGGCTTCCGGACTTAGGCCGCGGGAGGCTGTAGTGGCGGGAACTTTGAGCAGCAAACTTGATTAGCGATTACCATTTGACCTGCAATGTTCAGTATAATATGCCAATTGCAAATAAATGCTTGAGTCATGAATACAACTTTTTCTCCTGGCTTCTTCGGTCGTCTCTTCACGAACACACCGCCCTGGACACTTAGCTTCTCGTCTCCCACACCTTCGCTTACATATGCCGGGCACCCTACAAGCCTTACTGCTGGAACCATCGCAGCAGGACGGGTTGTAGAAGGTCTCATTTGGGCCGACCTTACTATTGGCAAAAAGATACTTTCCGGCCTCACAAATGATCGAGCTCATGAGCTTCTCAAGGAAGCTAAGCGGCTCCATGACGATGCTGTAGCACGCACACTGCATGCCGAGAAAGAGGCTCTCCGCAAAGCGGAAGAAGAGCATCTCAAAACAGAATTCAGACGCCTGATCGAACCTATCTCTCGGCTCAATGCTGCACTCAACACCCTACTCAAAGGGCCGTGGTATATTCGGAAGGCGTTAATTCTTAACTTCCTTGCCGAGTGGAAGTCCGAACTTAACCTTTTGCGAGAGCTTGAAACACTTCTTGCGCACCCTTTCTTTGATCACGATACGTATGCCGATGCACGGCAACTCCTACTTGAGATTTTTTATCACGTTACGCCGCCGTACATTGGCTTCGAAAAACGCAATGAAGCCTTCGTCATCACAGAGAAAGAGCAATGGAGTGAATATTTCAAGACTGTTGAAAAAACAGAACTTACGGATGAGCAGCAAATTGGTGCCATCGTCCATGAAGATTGTAATCGTATTATTGCCGCTGCTGGCTCTGGAAAAAGCTCCACACTAGTCGCAAAAGTTGGGTATGCAATCAAAAAAGATTACGTAAAACCTCATCAAGTTCTTGCTCTGGCGTTTAACAATGATGCAGCAAAAGAGCTATCACAACGACTCACGCAGCGTTTAGGCCTCCCCATTAAAGCGCAAACATTCCATAGTTTGGGAAAAGAGATCCTTCTCAAGACTACCGGCCCAAAAGGGCTGCTCCGGCACCCTGCTATTCCACTCAAAAATCAACTGGAGCAGCTACTTCAAAAGGATGCTCACTACCGCACAAACTTTTACCTCCATTATGCAATTCATCATAAAGCAGAGCCTGTGCATGAATTTAGCTCAATTGCTGAGTATGAGGCGTATATCCGGCAAGTGGGCAAACGTGATCCGAAAATCAAAGAAAGATGGGGCATCCCTTCATTGCGTGGCGAGCATGTGCGTTCTTTTGAAGAACTTGCTATCGCGAACTGGCTCTACGTTCATGGGGTGGAGTACCGGTACGAAATACTCTATCCGCACGACATCGCAGAGACTGGCTGGAATAAATATGAACCGGACTTCAGCTACACACGCCCTGACGGTAGCACACTCTATCACGAACACTTTGCACTTCGGGAAGATGAGAGCTCGCCCTTTGGAGCATCCTATATCCAAGGTGCCAAGGAAAAGCGGAGGCTTCACGCAAAGCATAAGACAGCACTCATAGAAACTTGGAGTGCAGGTTTTCGCAATGGTCGGGTGTTTATTGAACTGGAAGATCAGCTCAAAGCGCATGGGGTGGCTTTCTCTCCCATGTCTACTGGAGAAATTGAGGCTGTACTCAAAGTAGCCCCCCATGGGGATTTTTTCCGATTGACAGGGGCATTAATAGCTCATGCCAAGGAAGCTGGGTATGATGAACAGGCACTACGCACACGCGCGAACAGTGTCCGTGATCAAGTACGTGCACAGAGCTTTCTCACCCTCTTTTTCCCGATATGGGAGCGCTATCAAGCCTATCTCAAACAAAGTAACCAAATTGACTTTGCAGACATGATTGGGACAGCGGCGGCACAAGTTGCTCAGGGAGCATATGAATCCCCTTATAAGCTGATCTTGGTCGATGAGTTCCAAGATATTTCACGCGGCCGCTCGAAGCTCGTACAAGCCATGCTAGCGCAGCACCAGGACTCGGTGCTGTTTGGGGTTGGGGATGATTGGCAGGCCATTAATCGCTTCGCAGGCTCAGACCTCTCAATCATGCGTAACTTTGAAGAGGAATTCGGAAAAACTGAGACAAACTATCTCCGCAAGACGTTCCGTAGCAACCAAGGGATTAGTACGGTCGCGGCCAAGTTTGTCAGTGAAAATACAGCACAGCTACCGAAAGATGTTGAGGCGGTACGCAAAGAGACAGAAGGCGTCGTACGCGTCGCTGAATTCTCCGACCTCGCCGATCAACAGCAGAAGATCAAAGCAAAACTTGAGGCACTGGCAGCAAAAGCACTTAATGAAAATCGAACGATTACAGTCATGCTTCTTGGCCGTTACAAATACAAGACTACTGATGCAATGCCGGAGGCCCTCGTTGAAGAGTGGTGTGCCCACTATGCAGGTCGCCTGACAATCATGCGTAAAGAGAAAGAAAAGAACGGCAAAAAAGTTCTCGAAGCACTTGATACCGTCCACAGTTCCAAAGGACTAGAGGCTGATTACGTCCTCGTACACAGCCTCCAAGCACAATACTACGGATTTCCCTGTGAGATTGAAGATGATCCTCTCCTCGCACTAGTCCTCGCGGAACATGAAGCCTTTTTATATGCCGAAGATCGCCGGCTCTTCTACGTTGCACTTACCCGCGCCAAAGAGGAAGTCACCCTCTACACCCTAATGAAACAGCCCTCACCATTCGTATTAGAACTCTTAGGAAAAGAGTACCGAAATATGGTGAAATTCGATGAAAAGACTGAAAAGCCGGAACCTTGCCCGCAATGCCGGCAAGGATACTTAATGCTCAAGGAGAGCAAATACGGACCTTTCATTGGCTGCTCTGCATTTCGCACCAACGGTTGTGAAGAGAAGAGGCAAATTGCAAAGGAAAGAATCCGATAGAAGCACGAGCATGCAATCCCAATCTGGCAACCTGTAGACAGCCTAGAAAAACCGCTCAGAGGCGGGGTCATCTTGTCTATCTCATGGCAGGCATTAAATACACAAATAGGCTGATTGCTAATATATTTTTGATAATGCATGCCATGCTGTGGATTCCGGTAAATCTGACCAGCCATACCGGCTGTAGCTGGACATTTCTATGCGGTGGCAATCAATGGTAGCTCAGTAGAAATTTCAGACCTAAGGCTTCAAAGTGAGCCGTTCACCATCACGAGTCCTATTTGACCAACGTTTTCCTGTACCAAGTCGATCTACATGCTTTTGAAGATTCCGCCCCCAGGGGTACTCACTCCACAAGCCTAGGTCTCGCACCAGCCTCACTACCTTTACCCGCTGGCAATGCGAGAGAAATTCGTCCAGCACCTGCGGCCGGATATTGCGCAAGGTCATCACAATATTGCGCGCTTCTTCAAGCGACTGTCCCTTGCCAATATCGCTAGCCAGCTCCAGTAGAGCTCGTTCCGGCACAGAGACCAGCACATTCGAATTTCCGTTGAGCAGTGACTTGAGCCCGCGCTCATATGGAAAGCTGTTATCGAATAGCCTAGTGGTTTGGTAGGAATACAGCATGCTCTCAGCAATCCAGGGCGGAAAATAATAGGACTGACAACCCCACAGCTGGACTCGCTCGCGAAATGCGATGTTTGAGGTTGGGCGCAGATTTCGGATACCAAGCGTAGCCAGGTAAACTGGCATACGGAGGTACCAATGTACAAGATTCCACGGCAGAGTTACACCGCCGAATTCAAACAAGAAGCCGTCCGGCAAGTTGAGTCTGAAGGCAAGCCTCAGGCCCAGGTCGCGCGTGAACTGGGCATTGCCGAGCAGACGCTCGCCAACTGGCGCAAAGCCCACAAGGCCGGCAAGTTGACCGGCGGCACGGGCAAGCCGATCACACCCGAACAGATGGAGCTCTCTCGCCTGCGTGCCGAAAACGCTCGCCTCAGGATGGAGCTCGAAATCCTGGAAAAAGCGACGGCGTACTTCGCGAAGAAGTCGCAGTGAAGTACGCCTGGATCGACAAGATGCGCGACACCTACCCCTTGCAATCGCTGTGCCGCTTGCTGTCTGTCAGCACCAGTGGCTTTGCCGACTGGAAAGGCTGCGGCGGCCCGACGCTGTGGCTGTCAGATGCCCAGCTTCTGGCGCTCATCCGCAGCGTTCACGCCGAGTTTAACGGCGCTTACGGCTCACCCAGGATTTACCAGGAGCTGAAATCGCGCGGTTTCCCGATCAGCAAGGCTCGCATCCGCCGGCTGATGACGCTACACGGCATCCGCGCCAGGCACAAGCGGCGCTATAAGGCGACGACGAACAGCAAGCATGCATTGCCAGTGGCTCCCAACCTGCTGAATCGGCAATTTGACGCGGGAGCGCCGGATCAAGTCTGGACAACCGACATCACCTATATTCCGACCCGAGAGGGCTGGCTGTATCTGGCCGTCGTGATGGACCTGTACAGCCGTGTGATTGTCGGCTGGGCGATGGATGGCCGGATGACGCGGGAGCTGGTGATGGACGCGCTGCGGATGGCGCGCTTTCGGCGCAAACCAGCCTCTGGGCTTCTGCATCATTCGGATCGCGGCAGCCAGTATTGCAGTCATGATTACCAGGCGTTGCTGGCCGAATACGGCATGCGGGCGTCGATGAGTCGCAAAGGCAATTGCTGGGACAACGCGCCGATGGAGAGCTTCTTCAACAGTTTGAAAAATGAACGCGTCTTCCACGAAGACTACGCCACGCGGGCGGATGCCAAGCAAGACCTCTTTGAATACATCGAGGTGTTTTACAATCGAAAACGCCGCCATTCATCCCTGGGTTACCGCACCCCGGAGCAGCAGTACGCAGCTTGGTTCGAGGAAGCAGGAAAGGCAGCATAGGCGCTACGTTGGGATCCGGAAATCGCGCCCAAGCTCATGCCCACCAGAGCCAGTGCGCCGGCTACCATCAGCAAAATATTGGGATAGGAGGTGAACTGACCGAGCACCTCGCTGCTGAGCCTATCGTCCGATGCCGAACGGGTGATGATGATGCCGGTTCCCACCGAGATCACCAGCGCGGGAACCTGGGTAACGATGCCGTCGCCGATGGTAAGCAAGGTATAGGTCTGCAGCGCCTCCTGCCATGGCATGCCATGCTGCGCCATGCCCACGGCAAAGCCACCAATGATGTTGATCAACATGATGATGATGCCGGCAATGGCGTCGCCCTTGACGAACTTGCTGGCGCCATCCATGGCACCGTAAAAACCTGCCTCTTTCTCTAGTTCCTTGCGGCGACGCTGCGCCTCAGCCTGGTCGATGAAGCCCATATTGAGATCGGCGTCTATGCTCATCTGCTGGCCAGGCATACTGTCCAGGGTAAAGCGAGCGGCCACCTCGGCCACCCGCTGAGCGCCGCTGGTCACTACGACGTACTGCACCACTACCAGTATCAGAAACACGATTACGCCGATTACGTAATTGCCGCCGACAACATAAGAGCCAATGGCGCCGATGACATGGCCAGCATCGCCATCAGACAAAATCAAACGAGTGGCAGATACATTGAGGGAGAGGCGGAACAATGTGGCGATCAGCAAAACCGATGGAAACGTAGAGAACTCGACCGGCTTGCGGACATAAAAAGTAAGCAGCAGGACGAACAGGGCCAGGCTGAAGTTGCACAGCAGCAAACCATCCAGCACGCGTGGCGATACCGGCGTAAACAACACGAACAAAATACCGACCATCAGCAAAATGATCGAAATATTCGCGCCCTCCTTGAACAACCTGATCAAACCACTCATTCAACCACACCCATCCCCTTGCCCGCCTGACCGGCGGGGCCGCCCCTTTTCACTTTGAAAGCCCAGACCAAGGCCTTGGCAACCGCGCCGAAATAATTTTCGGGAATCCACTCATCCACGCCGACGTCGTTGAACAGCCCTCGAGCCAGCGCTTTGTTCTCCAGAATCGGCACCCCGTGCCGCCTGGCCATTTCCCTCATCTTCAACGCCATCTCCCCCGCGCCCTTGGCCAGCAGCCGGGGCGCGGCCATCTCTCCGCGCCGATACTGGATCGCCAAGGCAAGATGGGTTGGATTCACCACCAACACATCAGCTTCCTTAACCCTGGACATGGCCTGGGTTTTCTGCAGAAACTGCAGGCGGATCTCCTTCAGCTTGGACTTGATCCGCGGATCCCCCTCGCGCCGCTTGTATTCCTCTTTCACCTCGCGCTTGGACATCCTGAGTTTCTTGCTCAGCGTCCGGCGGACAAATAACCAGTCAGCTGCCGCCGCTAACAGCATGGCCAGCAGCATGTAACGCAACACCCGCATCGCGGCGTCAGCCGTAGCCGCCGCAACTTGCCCCGCCCCCGCTCCTGTGAGCAACAGCCAATCCGGCAACAGGCTGCACACCACCTCGTACAGCACCAGCGAAAAAAACACGAACTTCAGGCTGGACTTGGCCGCCTCGAACAGAGAGCGCATAGTGAACAGCCGCTTGAAACCCTCGACCGGATTCAGCTTTTGCCAGTCTGGCTTGAGCGGTTCAGTCGAAAACACCAGGCCTGCCTGCGCCATGCCAGCCAAAATCGCGGCCAAAGCCAGCAGGAGCCAAAGCGGAGCTACCGCCCGCATCAAGGCCATGACCAATTCGCGCAGCCAGACTGCCAGCGAATCTTGCGCGAATGACCACTCGTCAGCACGAGACAACAGCGTGGAAAAAATACTTAGGCACTGTCTGACGAGGCGCGGCCCCAGGGTGGCCAATGCCGCCAACAGAGCCAACGCCGCGGCGCTTGCCAACACGTCCTGGCTGCGCGCGACGGACCCCTTCTTGCGTGCCTCCTCGCGTTTATGAGGTGTCGCCTCTTCTGACCGATCCTGCTCTTGCTCGGCCATTTCTCAGCCCGCCTGGAATTTGGCCAGATAATCGAACACCGACGCCAACCAACGCTCGAAGAAGGACCCCAACCGGGGTAGCATCACGGCCAGCACCGCCAAACCCACGCCAACCTTCACCGGCATGGCCATGATGAAAGCGTTAAACTGCGGCATGGAGCGAGAAATCAATGCCACCCCAACATCAATAGCGAACAAAGCGATCAGCAACGGCGCCGCCAAGGCCAACGCCAACAGAAACAGTACGCCAAATTGCGCCACCGCCATCTCGGCCAATTGCAAACTTGCCGCCTGGCCGACCGGCAAGCTCTCCAGCAACAGGGCCATCGCATGCAACAGCATATGGTGGCCGTTCACCGCATACAGATAAGCCACGGCCAACAACTCAAACATAAGACCAATCACCGACCCGCTCTGCCGGGTCATCGGACTGATCACCCCCGCCAGCCCAAAACCGATCTGCGTATCCAGCACGCGGCCGGCAAAGGACAGCGCGCCAAATGCCGCCTGCACGCCAAAGCCGAGTAGAACGCCAATGAAAAGCTCCGTCATCGCCTGCCCGGCCAACACCCAGCCGTTGGCCGGCAGCGGCAAACTCAGCCGCATCCCGTATGCCAGCAAGCCAGACAGCGATATGCCCAATAAACCACGCACCGGACCCGGCAGATTGGCCGTTCCCAATACCGGGGACAGCAGCACTGGAGCCAGGCGCACCGACAACAGGAAGGTGGCATACAACCAGCCGGCATCGAGCGAAAAGTGCATGACAGAATTCAAAACAGAGAAGGGATGCTGCCGATCACGCTGACGGCATAATTCACCAGCGACTTCAACATCCATGGCCCAAACATCAGCAAAGCGGCGAAAACCGCTAGCAGTTTGGGCACAAAGGCGAGAGAGGCATCCTGGATCTGCGTCACAACCTGGATCACGCTAACCAACACCCCGACAACCAGGCTGAAAAGCAGAATCGGCCCCGCAATGGCCAACGCCATCCAGACCATCTGAGACATCAACTGCAATGACAAATCGCTATTCATGCGAAGAACTTACAAGACTTTTATTTGGCATGTTATCAATTACAAATTTACGCTCAAAAACACATAAAATTTACACTTATGGCATTATGTTAACAAATGCGTGAACTTTTACAAAATAATTTGTTCTTGTTTACATATTTTAGCTTCTGTTTGTTCTGTTGCATGCATAGATGACAAGTCAGCCGCCTTTGAACCACGTGCTTTAAATCCATTTGGCACGACATGGATATGCAGTCTAGTTAGCGGATCTGATTCAATTTTGACAAACCCATCCCTCTATACCCCCCCAGCCCTGACCTCCTCCCGCAAAAACGTAGCCGCGAAAAGTAGAGATTTCTGGCAAATTTAAGCCCATTCGGGCAGGAGATTTGTCATGAAAAAATCGAAGTTCACCGAAGAACAGATTGCCTTCGCGTTGCGCCAGGCCGAGTCCGGCACCACCGTCGCCGAGGTCTGCCGCAAGATGGGTGTCTCCGAAGCCACCTTCTACAACTGGAAGAAGAAATACGGCGGCCTGGGTGTCAGCGAATTGCGCCGCCTGAAACAACTAGAAGAAGAGAACGCCCGTCTCAAGCGCATGGTCGCCGACCTGAGCCTGGACAAGCAGATGCTGCAGGAAGTCATCCAAAAAAAGCTGTGAGGCCGACCCGCAAACGCGAGTTGGCCAACTTCCTGATCGACGCGTACTGAAGCGCCCCGGGTTTCGCGGAGGCTCCCTCACTTGAGAGAATGGAGCCATGAGCAAATCCACCAAGTTTTCCCCAGAAGTCCGCGAGCGCGCTGTGCGCATGGTCTTTGACGCCAAGGATCAGTACGAATCGCAGTGGGCCGCGATTGTTTCTATTGCCGCCAAGATCGGCTGCACCGCCGAAACGCTGCGCCGCTGGATACGCCAGCAAGAGCGCAATGCCGGCCAGGGCGATGGCCCGGCGGGCACCGAAGCCGCACGCGTCAAAGCACTCGAGCGCGAAGTGCGCGAACTGAAGAAAGCCAACGAGATCCTGCGGCTGGCCAGCGCATTTTTCGCGCAGGCGGAGCTCGACCGCCGCTTCAAGTCGTGAGAGCTTTCATCGACGCGCACCGTGAGCGCCTTGGGGTCGAGCCGATTTGCCGCATCTTGCAGGTCGCCCCGTCCGCCTATCGCCGCTACGTCGCCCGGCAGCGAGATCCTGCCTTGCGCAGCCCTCGAACCCAGCGTGACGACAGATTAAGCGTTGAGATCAAGCGTGTCTGGCAGGTTAATCAGCAGGTGTACGGCGCCGACAAGGTTTGGCGTCAGCTTCGGCGCGAACACATCGCCGTGGCGCGCTGCACCGTCGAGCGACTGATGCGGCAGCTCGGCTTGCGTGGCGTCCGCCGCGGCAAGGCGGTTCGCACCACTCGTCCCGATCCGGCGGCAGCGTGTCCGCTAGACCGGGTCAATCGGCAGTTTGTCGCGGAGCGGCCAAACCAACTCTGGGTCTCGGACTTCAGTGTGCCGCAGCAAGCGGCGTAAGAGATGAGGGTATGGCCCCTCGCCATCGGCTTGCAGGAGCGGGTGGCAAACCACCATGAGCGGCTTGGGTCAAAAGCCCCGGTCGTGAGCGTCATGGAAAAGGCGTCGTCAAAGACGTCAGGTATGGATTATGGAAGACGAACAACCGTGAACTGCCGCTCAAGTGTCGAAAGTACTCAGATGACATCAAAACCGGGGAGTGATGTTGCCCCGCGATCAGTCGGGACGATACCTGCTTACGGTCCCGTCGGTGTCCGGCATAGAGGCAGCGTCAGCCTGATTCGGGCTCTTACGTTGAACTGCGGGAACCTTCGATGGCGATGCCAAGCGAAAGGCGCAAGCCCGAAAGGCAAGGCCGATAATAGCGATGCGCCATCAAGGGGCGGAGCAGCTCGTAGTAGTGTTGAGGCCGCTGTAATGGCGGTGGAGCGAAGGGGCTGCGTCATCCTGGTCAGCGGTGGTGTCAACTGCACAAGCAGGAGGAGCACGACCTCATGACCAAACCGTTTGACATTCCGAAAGCGTTAATCTGGAAAGCATTTCAATGTGTTAAGGCGAACGGCGGCGCCGCAGGCGTCGACCGCGAGTCGATTGAGCAATTCGAGAGCCGCTTGGGCGACAACCTGTACAAACTCTGGAATCGACTCTGCTCCGGTAGCTATTTCCCGCCGCCGGTCAAAGGGGTTCCGATTCCAAAGAAGTCAGGTGGTATGCGCATGTTGGGAGTTCCCACCGTAGCTGATCGGGTGGCGCAGACGGCGGTTAAGCTCCTACTGGAGCCGAAAATCGATCCGATGTTCCATCCGAATTCCTATGGCTATCGTCCTGGGCGCTCTGCCCACGATGCGATTGCCTTGGTGCGGCGGCGCTGCTGGGACTACGACTGGGTTGTGGAATTTGATATCAAAGGTCTCTTTGACAACATCGATCATGATCTACTCCTGCGCGCGCTCAAGAAGCACTGCCAGACCTCGTGGGTGCTCCTGTATGTGGAGCGTTGGCTGAAAGCGCCAATGCAGACTGCAGCCGGAGAACGCCTGGAACGGACGCGCGGCACGCCACAAGGCGGTGTCGTGAGCCCGTTGCTGGCCAACCTGTTCCTACACTACGCCTTCGATGTCTGGGTCACCCGGAATCTCAAGAGCGTGCGGTTCTGCCGCTACGCCGATGATGGGGTGGTCCACTGCAAGAGCTTGGCGCAAGCCAAACTGGCGTTAGACAGGATAGGTGCGTGGTTCCGCGAGTGCGGGCTTGAATTGCATCCGGGCAAGACAAGGATCGTCTACTGCAAGGACGTCAATCGACCGGCAGCCCATCCGGACGTGCAGTTCACCTTCCTCGGATATACCTTCCGGCCGCGCAAAGCGGTAGACAAGCATCAGCGGGTCTACGTGAACTTTGCGCCGGCGGTCAGCCGCGATGCCCTCAAAGCAATGCGGCAGACCATCCGAGGCTGGCATGTCCAACTGATGTGCGACCGCGAACTGCACGATCTGGCTGCAATGTTCAATCCGGTCCTGAGGGGATGGCAGCAGTACTACGGCCGCTTCCATGGATCGGCGATGTCGGCGATCTGGAAACACATGAATGGCTATCTGGCGCGCTGGATGATGCGCAAGTACAAGACGCTTGCTCGCCATAAAACGCGAGCAATACGCGCTCTTGGGCGACTTGCGCGTCGGTTCCCGACTGCCTTCGTGCACTGGGAAATGGGATGCTTACCTACGGTTGGATGATGGGAGCCGGATGAGTCGAGAGGCTCACGTCCGGTTCTGCGAGGGGCTGGGGGTGAAACTCCCCTGGCCTACTTACCCCTATGTGTCGACCTGGCAGGGTTTCGTCTACGTCGCTTTCGTCGTCGACGTCTTCGCCCGCTTTATCGTGGGCTGGCGCGTCAGCCGCAGCATGCACACCGGGTTTGTGCTCGACGCGCTGGAGCAAGCGCTGTGGGCGCGGCAGCCGAGTCGCGACGCTTTGATCCACCACAGCGATCGCGGCTCGCAATACGTCTCGATTCGCTACAGCGAACGGCTGGCCGAAGCAGGCATCAAGCCCTCGGTTGGCAGCACGGGCGATAGCTACGACAACGCGTTGGCCGAGACGATCAATGGCTTGTACAAGGCAGAGGTCATCCATCGGCGCGGACCGTGGAAGAGCCTGGAAGCGGTGGAGCTGGCGACGCTGGAATGGGTGGCGTGGTTTAATCACCACCGCTTGCTGGCGCCGATCGGTTACATTCCACCGGCGGAGGCAGAAGCACACTACTATCGCAGTCTGAGTGAGCAGGCCGTGCTGGTCTGACTCACACAAAACAGCCTCCGCGAAAACCGGGGCGCTTCAATAGCGTTATGACAGTTCTTGGTACCAGCTATATGTATGTGCGTGACATTGCAAATGTGGACATCCGCGTGATTGCAAGCCCCTGATTTGCTCCGAGATACCACACAGCACGCCTGCCTCCCGAAGGGCTGTTTTTCTGAGAACTGCTGAAATTTCGGTCAAAAAACTGCACTACCACTCTGGCCAACGATCGGTCGCCAGAGCTGAAGGCAAGGCAGCAGTTCGCTTTATGTGGAGTTCCGCATATGACCGAACTTCACATGCACTGGCGGCCACCATCAGCACTAGTGGCTAGCAATGGCCAGCTACTACCGGCACAGCCGGCCAGATTCACCGGAATCTGCACCAAGAGAGCATCAGTGAGTCTGGGGGTGAGTAAAACATCGGCATCTACTGTGACCAATGTGGACGTTAACTAGCCGCGACTATGAAAGACCGGTCAGGGTCGAGAGATCGCTCTCTCCGTTGCAGGAAGCCGACGCTCGGTGCCGGAGACAGAGAAATGGCCGGTATGTGGCTGAGTAGACGCTCAGGACTAATGGGGTGACGGACCGCTTTGGCTGATGAACAGCCTTCTAGGTTGTGCTAAGTGTCAGAAGAGGGCCTTTCGCCAAGCTGAGCACAGCTAGTCGATCGACAAATACTTTACACTAGGTGATCTTTACACATTCCTCTATCCATTAATATTTTTCCCAATTAAATCATAAGTTTGAAGAAAAACTTGCTCGTATCCGGTTCCGGTTACCGTTCTGAGCCCGGACAAAAGGCCGCCCGCCTAGTCTGGCCGGAAGCCCCAATGCAATCAATCGCGTTGAAGGGCATCCGGCCTTTTCCAATTTGGGCAGGCAAGCGACATCTCCCAGGCGCGTCAGCCTTTTGCGCGGGAAAGAGTTGACCGAGCACCGCCTTGGCTCAGCCACGGCCGTTCAACCGGCCTCGGTCAACTGTTCAAACTCTCAATCCAGGCTGCGGTCCCGCAGCTCGGCAATCGCGTCTTCCAGCTGTTTTTTCTGCTCGGCGTCGCCAAAGCAATCGTCCGCCAGCAGCTGCACCAAACGCCCCAAAGCATGGGCGACGCGATAGCGTTGCGCGTCCGGCAGCGGCGGCAGCGCTTCGGCCACGCTGTCGGCATTGACCCAGACCTGCTCCACCAGCGTCACCACGCTGGCCAGCAAGGTCTCGCCGCGCAGCTCCGCCATGGCCAGGGCTGCGGCGGCCTGGTCGCAGTGCGCTTCCAGCCCGAGAATGCGCAGCAGTTGCTTGAGATCGCCGATGACGGCGGCGAGATGGCTGCCGACGATAGGCTGCCCGCTAGCCGATAGTTCATAGGACAGCACCCGCAGCATGACGCGCAGCTTGCGCTGCCGCCCTTCGCGCTCGCCCAGCGCTTCCAGCCATTGCGACAGCTTCTGCTTGGGCGCGCTGGCGCGATGGTAAAGGCGGGCCAATTCCTGGCGCAGCGCCGGCGTGGGCGCGCCGTACTCCAGCGCGCCGAACAGCGAAAGCGCCAGCGTATCGTCCTCGGCCAGGCTGGCCAGCGCCTCCTCCAATCGACGGCGCAGCCGCGGGTCCGGTTTGCCCCGCGCCAGCCATGCCGCAAGCTGCAAGGCGGCGCGGCCGGGGTCCGGCGTTTGCGACTGCAAGGCTACCAGCAGTTGCGGCGCGCGCAGCCAGTCCTGCGGGCCGGACAGCAAGCTGTCCAAGTCCGCCGCCTCCACCGCGGCCAATTCCGCCACCAGTTTCTGCATCAGTACCCTGCCACGCACATTGTCCTGCCCGGCCGACCCGCGCTTGGTGTCGCGCAGCCTGCCGCCCAGGGCGAAGCTCAGGTCTTCCTGGGTTTCCGCCAGCGCGTCGCTTTCAAATTCCAGCAATTCCGCCTGCGCCTGCGCCAGCACCGACTCGGTTGGCGCGGCGCGGTCTTGACGCGCCGTCGCCAGATTGTCTTCGACATTGCCCAGCGCGCCGCCGGGGCTGATCTGATCCAGTCTAAGCATGCGCTACCCTCTCCGGCACTCCCGCCAATTGTTGCAATACCCTGGCCTGATGCGCGGGTTCGTCCAGATGGATGCGCACCAGCCCGTTGTCCAGTCTGGCCTGACCGGACGCCAGGCCGGAATCGGCCATCACCTTGACTTCCGGCGCGCTTGCCCAGACGCGGGCGGCCGCGGCCAGCGCAGAGGGCGCCACGCACAGCGTGACGCGGCCGCGCGGCAGTAATTCGGCCACCTTGCGCTCCACTCGGCGCAGCAACAGCTGGTTCTGGTCGCTTTGCCCCAGCACCTCCTCCAGTACGCGGGCGGTGAGCGTCCGCCAGCGCTGCGCCAGCTCGCGGGCGATCAATTGCTCCATGTCCTGTTCGCAGCACAGCCATTGCACGGCTTCGTCCACGGCCTCATCGCGCGCCTGGCGGCGGATGGCGGCGGCATCTTGCCTGGCGGCCTGGCGCAAGGCTTCGGCTTCGCGTCGCGCCTGCGCCAGCTCTGCCTGAGCCTGGCGGCGGAGCGCCTCGGCATCCTCGCGCGCGGCGGCACGCAGCAACTCCAATTCGCCGGCCAGATCCCGCCGCGTCTCCAATTCCGCGGCGCGGATCACGCAGCCTGCCGGCAGCGGGCCGGGCAGCGTGGCCACGGCCAGATTCAGCGGATTGTTCATAACCACCTCAACAGCTTCTGCAGCACCGGCTCCACGGGCTGCGGCGGCGCCAATAAGGCAGATGGCGGCCACAGCAGCCTGCACAGACGCAGCGCCGGGGCCGCAGCATCCGCCAGCCAGGCGGCGCCGATCTCGCAGGCCCGGGCCGGCAGCATGGCCGGCGTCAGATCGGCGCGCGCTCCTTCCAATGGCAGCAATGCCTGCAACTGCGCTAGCGCCCTGCCGTCCAGCCTGCTGGATAGCGCCTCGCGGTACGGTTTGAGCAAGACGTAGTCGGGGCAGCGCAATGCCCAAAGTCCCAAGGCCATGCGCAAGGCCTCGCGACGCGGCTCATCGGCCAGCAGTGGCTCTGCGAGCGCGGACAGCGGCGGCGCCGCGCCAGCCTGCCCCAGCCGGCGTGCGATCAAATCGTCCAGCGGCGGACGCAGCAAGGGCTGCTGCGCGTAAGGCTCGCGCCAGGAGGCAAGATCCAGCGCCGCCCACCAGCCGGCATCCATTTCTTGTCCGGGCTGATGCCATAGCGCATACAAGCGCCGCCGCGCCGGGTTCATGCGGCGGCTCCCGGCCGACGGCGCCGCCACATCGCCACGGCGGCGCACACGCCCAGCAGCGCGGTCCCGCCGGCCGCGGCGATGGCCGGCCATGGCGTCTGCCGCGCGACGGGCGCCGGCGGCAGGTAGCGGTATTCGGCGCGCTGCAGCGTCAGCGTGATGCGATCCGGCGCCAGCCCCGGGATGCCGTCGCGCACCAAGGCGCGGATTTCCGCCTCGCGCGCCGGCAGGTTGATCTCCGGGCTGTACTTGATGAACACCGCGGCGGATGACGGCGCAGGCGCCTCGCCATCGACGGCGCGCGGCTCGGCCACCGACACCTCGGCCGTGATCACGCCGTCCATGCTGCCCAGCATCTTCTCCAGCTGCTGGCTCTTGAGATAGTTGAGCTTGGCCTCCTCCTGGGCGGGAGAGGACACCAGCTGCCCGCTGGGAAACAGGTTCTGCATGGTCACCGTCTTGCGCTTGGGCAGGCCGTTCTGGCGCAGCACCTCGACGGCGTCGACGAAGCGGTCCTCTTCCACCCGCAGCGAGACGCCGTCCTTGCCCACCTGTTTATCCGCCGGTATCTTGTTGTAGATGAGCAGGGCCAGCATCTGATTGGCCTCGGTTTCGTCCAGCTTGCTGTACAGCTCGCTCTTGCAGCCGGCCAACAGCGGCAAGGCGAGCAACAGCAGGACCCATGGCGAGGTTTTCATTGCATGTTCACCAGCTTGTTGATCGACTGGGTCAGCGATCCGGCCACCTTGGCCGTCAGTTCGGTGCCGACGGCCAGTTCATTGAACGCGCTTTGCGCGGCGAACAAGGCGCCGGGCTCGTCGGCGGCCTTGGGGTTGTTCAAGAGTTCCGCGAAGCGTTGCTGCGCCGACAGGCTGGGCTGAGCCGGCTCGGCCTCGCCCAGGGGAGCGATGGCGGCCAGGGCATGGGTGATGGCTTCGATAGTCATGATCCGGACTCCTTTGAGGAAGACTTCAGCAAGGCGCGCAGCGGGGCGCAATCGTCATCCGGCAGGCCGGCGAGCTTGGCCGCGGCGGCGCTATGGCGGCCCAGGCCAAACAGCAGCAGGGCTTCGCAGCGCGCCAGCTGGTCGGCATCGTCCAGCCAGTCCGGCAGCGCGGCCAGGATGTCGTGCATTTCGGCGCGCAAGCCGTGATTGACGGCGGCGAAGCCGGCCTCGACGATGGTGCGCGCGATGGGGTGTGAGGCATTCATGGGTCTGCTCCTGATTCAACTGGCGCGCTTAGCCGATTTTGGAAATGATGCCCATCATCATGTCCTTGACCGCCTTCATGACCGAGCTCTCGTAGCCGATCATCACCGAATACTGCTGCAGCGCGTATTGCGACTTCAGCATGGCTTGCGGATCGTTCTGCACATTGGCGTTCATCGCCGCTTCCGCGTCGTTGGCGGAGCGGGTGACCTGGCTGCCCATCTGGGCGACAAGCGAGTCGATGTTCATGTGAATCTCCTTCAGAACAGCAGCGACGGCGCCAGCGTGAGCGGCAGGGATTCGCGGCGGACATCGCTGGGCGACATCTGAAAATGGCGGCGGAAGCTGTCGGAAAAATGCGCGGCATTGCAAAATCCCGATTCAAGCGCCACATCGATCACCTTTTTGGTGGTGGTCTCCAGCAAGCCGCGCGCATGCTCCAGGCGCTGCGCGAGCAGCCAGTGCTTGGCGGACATGCCAAACTTTTCCTTGAACAATTGGTTGAACTTGCGCGGCGGCAGACCCAGCGCATCGGCGTAACGCGCGATGGGCCAGGGCTCCAGACGGTGACGGTGGATGAAATCGAAAAGGTCGATGTCGGCCGCCACCAGATAACGCAGCAGCGCGGCGCAGCGTTCGCCATCGATGGCCAGGCAATACGCCAGGACGAAACGCAGCATGGTCTCGTCGTCGACGTCGGCCAGTTGCGCCACCGCATGCAGCAGGCCCTCATCCGCCGGCACCGCGTACGGCGTGTTCGGCGCCGCGCAACCGCCATGGTCGGCGAGCAGAGGCTGCATTTCCCGATAAACCGGCTGCAGACAAGAAGCGGGAAAACTGTAGCAACGGGCGGAGGCCGGCAACTCGAACGCCGCGCCGCCCGCCATCAGCCACAAGCCAGGCCGCTCCGCGGCGGTGTCGTTCCCGTCCAAGCGCAACGCGCCGGCTTGCGGGGCGAGGATGATGTGCAGACTGAACATCGCGCACTCCTTGGTTGACTTGGTGGGACCATCATCACGCGGGGCCGGCCATGACCCCATCAGGTCATCACCTGAATTGGGGAAAATGAAACTCGCTACGAGTGCAAGCGGCTCCATACCGTATCCACCACCCGCATCGCCGCCAGGGCGGCCAGACGCTGCCGCTCCAGGCTGGCGTAGCGCTCCGCGCTCTGCGGCTCGCGCTGCGCCCGTCCCAGCGCCATCACCGTCGCGTTCAAGGCGTCGAGCAAGGCCCGGCGCTGATGGCCGGACGCATCGGCGGCCAGGCGGTCTTCCAGTTCGGTCAGGGTGTGCATGTCTAGCCTCAACTGTGCAAAGGAAGGAATATCAGTTCACGCGCGCCGGCCAGCGATACGCCGTCGGCGTCTATCGCCGCCACGCGCAAGCCCTGCCGCACCGGACTGCCCGGCAGCAGGCGCATGCCGTTGGCCAGCTGCAGGTATGGCGCCTCGGCGTTGCCGCCCACGCCGGCCATGGCGGCAGGCAGATAGTCGGCCGCCTTGGCGCGGCTGGCCGCGCCGACGAAACGCAGCGGCAGCGTCCGGCCCGGCTCGGCATTGACGGTTTGCAGAAACGCCGCCAGCCGCGCCTGGCGGGCCTCGTCCAATTGGCCGGACAGCAACCAGCCCTGTTCTCCGCGCGCGGCGCTGAGGCCGGCGAGCAAGCCGGCGGCCTTCAGCCTCGGCAACAAGGCGGCCAGCTCATCGGCGCCTCGGTCGGACAGGCGCCAGCCGGCCAGCCCCGGCAGCTTATCCAGCGCGGCCGCCAGCGCGGCGGTATCGCCCGCCACCGGGCCGTCGATGTCGGCATGGCCCGCCGCATCCAGCGTCACCGTCGCATCGGGGTAGCCATAGCTCGCCATCAGCGCACGCACCGAAAGCCGCAGCTCGTCGTCGCACACGGTTTCCTGCCGCAGACGGACGCCGGCCGCGCGCAATCTCGCGGTCAGCGTCAGCAACTGGCTGCTGTCGCGGCAGCGGCCGGTCAGCTCAAGCACATCGTTGCCCAGCCAGCGCGCCGTCAATCCGGGTTCGGCGCGCAGCGCCTGCGGCAGCCAAGCGCGCGGGGCCGGCGGCGGCGCCGGCGCGGCCGGCGTCAGCGTCCACCCCAGCGCGGCGGCCAAGGCCAACGCGGCCAGCAGCACCGCGGCCGCGCGGCGATGCGCGCCGCCGCGCGGCGGCACCGGCGGGCTGCCCAGCTCGCCGTCGGCCGGACCCAGCACCAGATGCACGCCGGCCAGATCGACGGCCCGCCGCTGCGGCAAGGGACCTGGCGCGCAGCGCCGGCCGTCCACCCAGCACGCGGCCGGACTGGACAGCATGACCGCGTCGGCCGAAACCTCCAGCGTCGCCGTTCCCCCGCCTTCCAGCGGCAGCGACAGATCACTGTCGCCAGCGCCTACGGTGAACGCGCCTTCGGGCAGGAAAAGCTCTCGCCCCGCCAAAGGGCCGTTCAGCAATTTGAGTTTGAATGCAGCTTCCATGACAACCTCACAACTTCCGCGGCTCGGCCTTGATCAGGAACAGGCGCACGACATTGCGCTCGCTCTTGGTGGTGCTGCGGAACAGCCCGCCAATCAGCGGCAGATCGCCCAGCAGCGGAATCTTGCGCACGCCTTCGATGTTCTCGTCCTGGACAAAGCCGCCCAGCAACAAGCCCTGGCCCAGATTCAGCGTGGCCTGGGTGGCGATTTCGGCGTTTTGCACCTGCGGCAGCGGTTCGGCGCGGCTGATCGGCTTGTCCTGCCGGCCATCCTGGATGTTCAGCGTCAGCAGCACCTTGTCGCCATCGGTTTCATGAATCAGGCGCGGCGTGACGCGCATCAGCGCCCCGGCGGTCACCGACTCCAGCTTGGCGTTCTTCTCGCTGACCAGCTTGGTGTAGAAAGTGATGCTGCGGTCCAGCACCGCCTGGACATTGTCCAGCGTCACCACCGACGGACGGGACACGATCTTGGCCTTGGACTTCTGCTCCAGCGCCGACAGGCGCAACATGAAGTTGCCGGAGTTGGACACCAGCGAGGAGAAGCTGTCCGAAGCCAGGCCGCCGTCAGTATTGAAGTTCACCGTGCCGCCGCCGATGCGGGCCGACGCGGACCAGTCTATGCCCAGCTCGTTGATGTCGGCCGCGTCCACGTCGATGATGGCCACCGAGATTTCCACCAGCGTCGGACGCTGGTCCAGCTTGGGAATCAGGTCGGCATACAGATTCATGTTTTTGCGGCGGTCGCGGATCAGCACCGCGTTCTGCCGCGTATCGGCGGAAAAAGTCGGCAAGCCGCTGGCATCGGCCGGCGCCGGCGTCTTGTTGTCCGGCAGCGGCAATGCCCTGCCCTGCGCCATCTCCCGCAGCACCGACACCACGCCCGGCACCGTCACCGTCTGGCTGCGGTAGGAATAACTGGTATCCGCGGCGCTGGCATACTTGAGGGGGTAGATGGCCACCGTTTCCTTGTTCTGCTCCTGATTGAGATTCTGCTCGTCCAGCTGCTTGGCCAGCGCGCTCACCCGGGTCAGGCACACCGGCACGCCGCTGACTTGCAGCGAATTGGACGCGCCCACCGGATGCAGCCGGCAGGCCGGGCCATCCAGCAGCCCGCTCTGCCCGATCAGCCGCGACAACTGGTCCGCGCCGACATAGGCCGGCGCCAGCAATGCCTGGTCCACCTCCTGAGCCTTGTAGACATACAGCGAATTGCCATCGTAATAAGGCAGCAGCTGATACAGCCTGGACAGCTCGGCCAGCGCCTTTCCCTTGGGCTGGTCGCGCAAGGCTCCGGCGTAGGCCTCGGTGATCTTGGGGCTGACCACCACCGGCAAACCGTAATTGGCGCCCAGGTCCTTCAGCACCGAGGCCAGCGGCGTATTGCGGCTGGACACAAAGAAAGGCTGCCCGCGCCAGGGAATGGGCTGGGCGCCCGCGCTGGCGGACGCCAGCGCGGCGGCAATCAGAATCAGGGCTTTCATGCATACCTCCCGGCAATAGGCAGCGGAACGGGGGCGGCGCGTTCCCGCGCAGCCAGCAGCGCGGCCATCGCCTGCTGCTGCTTGAACAGCAAGTCCAGTTCCACTTCGGTCAATGCCACCGGATACCGCCGCAGCAGCCACAGCTTGTCGCCAGACAGATACAGCGCGTCATCGCCGGCTTCCGGCGTGGCGGCCAGCAACAGGCAAGCGCTTGCCGCCTGCAGCGGCGGGCGGTCCAGCGTCAGCGCCACCGTCAATCCGGTGTCGAAGCGGCGGGCGCGCGCGGCGCGCTCGCCCAATTGCCCGGTCACGACGGTATCGGCAAGCGACCACTGCGGGCGGGCCAGGCGCGCGGCCAGCCAATGCAGGGCGGCGGCGGGATCAAGTGTTCTGTTCATGTCGCCTATGCTGCCGGGGGGCGGCGCATCCGCGCATCAGGTGCACACCTGAAATGCGCTTATAATCATTCGACAATGAACAATAAAAGGATTGACGGTGATGACTCTAGCTTCCGCCTCGGCGCTTCGCGTTCTGATCGTCGAAGACCATGCCTTGCTGATAGACGGCATCCGCAACCTGCTGGCCAGCCAGCCGCGTTACGAGGTGGTCGGCACCGTTTCCGATGGACTGGCGGTGTATGAGGCCTGCCAGCGCCTGGCCCCTGACATGGTGCTGCTGGACCTGGGCCTGCCTGGCATGGACGGCATCGACGTGATCCATCAGTTGCGCCGCCGCTGGGAAGCGTTGCGCATCGTGGTGGTCACGGCTTCCGCAGAAGAACATCGCGGCAGGGCCGCGCTGTCGGCCGGCGCCCTGGCCTATGTGCTGAAGCAAAGCCCGCAGCAGGTGCTGCTGGCCGCGCTGCAGCACGCGGCGCTGGGCAAGAGCTATATCGACCCGGCGCTGAAGCTGGAAACGCTGGACGCGGCGGAACGCGCGCCCATTCCCGGCGACACGCCGCTGACCCTGCGCGAGCGCCAGGTGCTGAAGCTGGTGGCCGAAGGCCGCCGCAACCGCGATATCGCCGAGCTGCTGTCCATCAGCCTGAAAACCGTGGAGACGCACCGGCTGAACCTGATGCGCAAGCTGGATGCGCACAATGCCGCGGAGTTGAGCAATTGGGCGCGCCGGCTGGGGGTGCTGGAATACTGATGCGGCCGGCGCGGCGCGCGCTCAATCGGCGCCGAGCTCGCTCTCGATCAGGCGGCCGAGCACTTCCCATGCGCCAGGCGACACGGCGTCGCCCTGGTTCAACAAGGCCTCCCAGTGCTCCGCCGCCTCACGCAGCAGATCGAGCCCCGCCTGGCCGGCCAGGCCCTTGAGCGTGTGCAGCAGCATCCGGCACTCGGCCTCGTCCCGCGCCTCCATCGCCAGGCCCAGACGTCGATAATATTCGCGCAGATCGGCCGCCAGGCGCGACAACAGCGCCGGATCCTTGCCCAACAGCGGCTGTTCGCTGCCGGAATTAGGCTCCAGCTCCATGCCGCGGGCCAGTTGCTGATCGGCGGCAAAGTCCAAGGCCCGCGCCAACATTTCCGGCGATACCGGCTTGGTCAGGTATTCGTCGAAGCCGGCCCCCAGCAGCCGCTCGCGCTCGCCGGGCTGGGCATTGGCGGTAAGGGCGACGATGGGGCAATCCGGGTCCAGCATGCCGCTGGCCTCATCCCGCCATAGCGCAACCGTTTCGCCGCCGGACAGGCCCGGCATGCGCATATCCATCAGCACCAGATCGAACACATGGGCGCGCCCCAGGGCCAGGGCGTCCTCGCCGGACGCCGCCTCCCACACTCTATGCCCCTGCTGGCGCACCATGCGGCCGACGATGTCGCGGTTGGTGTCGACATCGTCGACGAGCAGCACGTTCAGCGACCATGGCGACACCGGCAATGCCTCCTCCCTCAGACTGATGTCGGGGGTGCGGTCCGGCTCAAGATGCTGGCGCAGCCGGGCAGGCAGGAAAGCCAGCTCCGGCGCGTCCAAGGCTGGGTTTTCGCCGGCGTGCGGCGCATAGCCCCAGGCGCGCAGCTGCGGATGCAAACGCTCCGGTGCCGCGATGGGGCCGCAGTCCGCCGCCCGTCCCGGACTCGCTTCGCCCAGCGGCAGCTCCAGTTGAAAGCAGGCGCCGCTTTCAACCGGGATCAGCCGCAAATCGCCGCCCAACAGCTGAGCCAGGCTGCGCGCGATGGGCAGCCCCAGACCACTGCCCGCTACAAAGCCTTCCAACTGGCGGAAGGCGATGAAGACCTCCGCGTATTTTTCCGGCGGAATGCCCGGCCCGCTGTCGCGCACGCTGAAACAGACCCGGCCCTCGGCGCTCCAGGCCGACAAGGTCACGCAGCCTTCGCGGGTGAATTTAACGGCATTGCCGAGCAGATTGATCAGGATTTGCCGCAGGCGCAGGCCATCGGTCAGAAACTGGGACGGAAAGCTCGAATCCACCTGACAGCGCAGCGCCAGGCCCTTATCCTGCGCCGGCAGCTGCACCGTCAACATGGCCTGGTCGATCAACACCAGCGGGTCTTGCACCGAAGGTGTCACCACCATCTGCCCGGACTCGATCCGCGAAAAATCCAACAGATTGTTGATGATTTCCAGCAGATGGCCGGAACACTTGAGCGCGGTATCGACCAGATCGTGCTGATTGGCGTCGCACTCGGTGCGCCCCAGCAGCCTCAGCGCGCCGACGATGCCGTTCAGCGGCGTGCGGATCTCATGGCTGATGTTGGTGAGCTGCTCGCTTTTATGGGCATTGGCCCGCTCGGCGCGGCAACGCGCTTCGTTCAACTCCGCGGTGCGCTCCTCCACCTTGGCTTCCAGCTCGGCGTATTGCGCTTGCACCGCGTCCAGCAGCCGGTTGTAGGCGTGGGCGATCTGCCCCAGTTCGTCCTGCCTTTCCTCTGGCAGACGCTGCTGCTTGCTCACCGCCTCTTGCGGACTGATGATGTGCACGATATTGGACAGCATGCGCCCCAGGCTGCGCTGCAGCACGACATACAGCAAAACCACCAGCCCCAGCAAAGACAGCAAGGCCACCGGCAGATGCTTGGGCAGCTCCGCCAGCGCCCGCTGGGTGATGCGCTCCGTTGGATAGATCTCGATCAGACGCCAGCCGGTAGGCTCGACGTTGACGCAAATGATGCTGACTCCCTGCATGCTCTGGATGAACGGCTTCTTGCAGGCCGGCAGCTGCTCTATCAAGCCTGTCGGCGCGATGGCCGGCAGCGGTGCGAACGGCCAGCCATCGTCGCCCAGCCAGATCAGGGCGCCGTCATCGGTCTTGCTCAGCCACTCCAGGGCAAAGCGCAGCGAAAGATGCACCGTCACCCCCACCATGGCGCCGGTCGCAGGATCGCGCGCGGCGATGGCCACCTGCCATCCGCCGTCAAGGCCCTGATAAGGACGCCCCCACACCAGGCCGGCGCGCGGCGGCAAATCGCGCAGCTTGTACAAATCTTCCAGGTGGCGGGCGGTTTCGCGGCGCGAGCTGTTGGCGCTGGAAATCACGATGCCGCTATCCAGCACGACAAAGGTATCGACGAACTTGCCCACTCCGCTGCTGCCGTAGGACTCGACGAAATCCATGGCGCGCCGCACCTGGGCAGGCGGATCGCTGCGCGTCTCATCGAGCAGGACATAGTGCGTCACCAGGTAATTCTTGTCGCCGCGTTGCGTCTTGTCGTCCAGCGTTCGCCAGGAATTGAATAGCGTCATCACGTCGCGCGCCGCGCTTCTCAACTCTGCGCTCTGCTGCTCCCCCACGTTGCGGGTCATGGCCTCCACCTTGTGCGCCAGGGCCTCGCGGGTTTCCTTGAAATCCAGATACAGCACGGCGCTGGCGCTGAGCAGCCAGAACAACGCGATGGCCCCGCCCAGCACCAGGGCCAGACGGAATGGCAGCGACGAGCGCCAGGGCAGATTCGGCATAGGGTCTCTCATCAGGTTCCGTTCGCTCCGCCGGCATTCGAGCCGCCGGTGAAGATGCGCCACAATTGTCCCATATCGCCCACGCCGCCCATAGCGCCCTTCGGCTTGCCCACACGCCGGGCAGCCGTCACGGCGGCGTCAGGCATGGCCGATGCCGGGACACCACGGCTGGCGCCGCCGCGCAAGCGGGCATAGCGCGCCATCACTTTTCGCACATATTCCTGGGTTTCCTCATACGGCGGCACGGCGTTGCCATAGCGCGCCACGGCGCCCTCTCCTGCGTTATAACCGGCCAGCGCCAATTCCAGGCGGCCATCGAAACGGCGCAGCAGCCAGCTGAGGTAGGCGGCGCCGGCTTCCAGATTGGCGCGCGGCTCGGTCAGCGCGCGCTGGCCGAAGCGCATGCCGGTTGCCGGCATCACTTGCATCAGTCCGATGGCGCCCTTGTCCGACACCGCCTGCGGCCGATAGGCCGACTCCGTTTCCACCACCGCGTGCACCAACAGCGGATCCAGGGCGTGGCGCTGCGCCACGTCGTCGATCAGCTCGCCATAGCGCAAGGACTTCCCCTCCGCTCCAGTGGCGGAAGCGGGCGCTGGCATCGCCTTCGAGGACGCTGGCGGCGGCGCCATGGCGGAAGGCCCATCGGCGCCAGGCGGGACGACGTACCACTGCAAGCCCTCAGCGGCAGCCGTCCTGCTTAGGCCGCATAAGGCCAAGCACAGCAGCGCCAGTCTGAGCCGCGGGATTCGACTAAGCTTCATTGTCATCCTCCATCGCATCCATGACCAGGCTCAGCACCTGGGCCACTGCGGCGAACAAAGGCTCCGGTATGTAATCGCCAGGCCGGGTGGAGGCTAACAGCGCGCGCGCGAGCGGCACGTTCTCCACTACGGGAATGCCTTGTTTCTCGGCCAGGCTGACGATATGCAGCGCCAGCGCGTCGCGGCCGTACTCCAGCACCTGCGGCAAGGGGGTCTCGCCCTCTTCGTAGCGCAGGCAGACGGCGATATGGGTCGGATTGCGCACCACCACCGACGACTTGGCCACCTTGCCGGCCAGGCTGCCGCTTTGCACCTCGCGATGCATTTCGCGCCGGCGCTGCTTGACCTCCGGGCTGCCCTCGGAATTCTTGAACTCCTGTTTGATGTCTTCGTGCGACATCATCAGCTGCTTGCGCAACTGGTAATGCTGCATGGCGTAATCGGCCACGGCGAATACCGCCGTCACCGCCAGCAGGATGGCCCACATCCACTGCGCCATCTGCGCGCACACCGCCAGCCCGGCCGCCAGGCCCGCCTGCGGCAGGTGCGCGAACGACGCGGCGTAACGCTCTATCAAGTAGGCAAAAGTCACGCCCAGCACGCCCACCTTCAGCAGCATCTTGCAGAGTTCGAACAGCTTCATCAGCGACACCATCTGCTTGGCGTTGGACAGCGGATTGATGCGCTGCGCCGACGGCTGGATGGCCTTGGGAGCAAACAGGAAGCCGGACTGGATCAGCCCGGTCAGCGTCAGCGCCAATGCCAGCAATCCCGCCAAACCGAACACGAAGCGCAGGCACAGCTCGGCAAATTGGCCCGTCAGCTGAGCCATGGCGCTTTCCAGCGGCAGATTGACCGCATCGATGCAGCCATGGATGAAACCGGCCAGCCCCGCGTACTGCGCATGCCCTTCCGCGCCCAGCCATAGCAGGATCAGCCCCAGTTGCACCACGGCGTTCACCTCCTGGCTCTTGGCCACTTGCCCTTCGTCGCGCGCATCGCGCAGGCGTTTGGCCGTGGGCTTTTCGGTCTTCTCGCTCATGGCGCCGATTCCAGCATGCGGATCAGTCCGCCATCAAAGTGCTCGAAACGCGCCAACACATCGGACAAGCCAAACTGCAAGCCGATGATCAGCATCAGCAGGGTGGCGGCGCTCTTGATCGGCATGGACAGCGTAAACACATTCAGCTGCTGCACCGAGCGATTGATCAAACCCAGCGCCAGGTCTATCAGCACCATCATCACCATCGCCGGCATGGCGAAGCCCAGCGTCAGCGTGTACAGCGTGTGCCATTCGCGCCGCAGCATGGGGATGAACTGGCCCGCCCAATGCCAGCCCAGGCCCGGCGGCAGCGTATGGTAGGACGCGTAAAGCGTGGAGAGAAAAGCATGGAAGCCGCCCAAGGCCATGAACAGCACCGCCGCCATCTGCGAAAACAGCCCGCCCAGCGGCGACGATTGCCCGCCCATCAGAGGATTGAAGACGCCGGCCATAGACGCCCCGCGCATGGTGTCCAATACAAAACCGGCCATGTCCAGCGCCCAAAACGGAATGGCGGCGGAAAAGCCCAGCATCAGCCCCAGCGCCAGCTCGCTGGCCAGGATGAGCGCATAGGCCGCCGGCGCCTGCATGGGATCGGGCAGCGCCAGCGGCGACAACAGCGGCAATATGGGCAGCGTGGCCATCAGCGCCAGCGCATTGCGCGTGAGCGTGCCCCCCAGCATGGACGAGCCAAACAAGGGCAGCAGCAGCATCGCCCCCAACGGACGCATCATCGCCACGCCCAGCAGCGGCCACCAGCGATTCAGCTCGTCCATGCCTAACTCCCCATGCGCGAGATCAGATCAAAGCTGCGTATGGCATAGGCCAGCAGCGCCTCGCCCATCCAGTGGTAGGTCAGCGCCAGCGTGACGCAAGCGGCCACCAGCTTGATGACAAAGGACACGGTCTGGTCCTGGATCTGGGTCAGCGCCTGCACCAGGCCCACCAGCACCCCCACCACCGACGCCACCAGCACCACCGGCAACGACAGCATCAGCACCAGCCACAACAACTCGCTGGCCAATTGCACGATTTCCGCCTGTCCCATGGCGCGTTCCTCAGCGATAAGACAGCAAGAGCTGCCCCAGCAAACGGTCCCAGCCGCCCACCAGCACAAAAACCAGCAGTTTGAAAGGCATGGAGATGGTCATCGGCGACACCATCATCATCCCCATGGCCAGCAGCACATTGGAGACGATGAGGTCGATGGCGATGAACGGCAGGAACAGCAGCAGGCCGATCTTGAATGCTTCAATCAGCTGGCTCACCGCGAAGGCCGGCATCAGCAGCAATAGGGAGTCGTCGCTGACGCGGGCGCGGATGTCGTCTGGCCAGTTCTTGCGCGCCGCGTCGCGGAAGAAGCGCAGCTGCGCCGGAGCGGTGTGTTTTTTCAAAAACTGGCGATACGGGTCTAGCGTATTGTCCGACAGCCGGGACAACAGGCTGGCTTGCGGCTCAGCCGGCGAGGCGGCCAGCCGGTCCTGCACCGCCATGCCCACCGGCGTCATGATGAACAGCGACAAGATCAGCGCCAGCCCATACAAGGCGATATTGGGAGGAATCTGCTGGACGCCCAGCGCATTGCGCAGCAAGGCGAATACCACGGACAGCTTCAGAAAAGATGTGCCCATCACCACCAGCAGCGGCAGCAATGACAAGGCGGCCAGCAAGGTGATCAACGCAACGGGTTGCTCGGTCAGGGACATGGTTGTGCTCCAGATATTTCTGGAATCCATTGTCCGTTTCGCCTGGCCGATGCCCCATCGGGTCTACACCTGAACCCTTCTCCTTCCGACTCAGGTGTTTACCGGACTGCATATCGTTTGACCCATCAGCATACTGGCCCAGTTTCCACAACTGCGAGCGCGCATCATGCTTGGTTTCAATCCCTCTCCGACATCGCTGCATCAAACCCGCGATGACGACTTCGAAATCGCCGACCTCTCCCTATCGCAGCAGGAGCAGATGCTGGACAAGATCACGGACGCGCCAAGTTTCCATGACGGCCTGGCCCGCGAAACATACCGGACGGCAGAATTCCGCAGCAAATCCGAACAAGGCATAGGCGCCTCGCTCGATTTCATCGCCAAGCACACCAACCCGCATCAAATCAAAGGCATGCTCAGCAACGCCTGGAGCTATTTTTCCAGCGGCGCGCTCAACCAGAATTGCGTCATCTGCAGCAAGGCGGTGGAGAAGAATCTTGCCGCGCTGGAAAGCGGCCAGATCGATGATTTCTGGGTGGCGGAAAGCACGACTCAGGGCGGACTGCCGCAAAACGTTTCGCCAGATCACTACGCCTGTTTCTCGCTGGACCCGGACCAGCCCCTGTCCAGCCAATTGCTGCAACACAGCCAGGAAGGGAGCCGCAACATCATCATGGTTCCGGTCCGGGACAAGGGTTTTGCCCACGCCATGAATCTGGTGCGCACTGATATGGGCGCCATGGTGATCGATGGCCAGTTCGGACAGCGTTACAACCTGGATGCACCGAAGGACAGACAGAACTTCGACAAGCACTACGGCCCAGGCAAGAGCGCCAATGTGGTGCAAATCTATCAGACCGGCGCGGCCCCAAAAGCGCCGGATATCGACGAAAGCAAGCTGCTGGAGGATTGGGAAGTCATCGATCATCAGGACTCCGCCCCCGTGGTCCGACAGTTTGCGCCCATCCAGATCATAGACGATCACTTTCGCTGACACGTGCACCTCTCGCTTGCGGAGCCTCCACCCATCCATGCCAAAGGAATTAAAATGGAATGCAAAAACCCAATTGGAACCATCAGCCATTTCCTCAGGGCAAATAATCTTAATGGGAACAACACCACCCACGAAACCAGCGTTTTCAAAAAACTAGACGCCCCTCCTTATGCTGGACACGCCGATGACTTTTATTACCATGTCACGCGATTAAGCGCGGTGCAATCAATCATGGAAAGCGGTGGACTGCAGCCAGGAAATGCCAAAACTGTGACGGAAGGCGCAACCCTATCCGAGCACACCATGGACAAGAAAATGCTTGCAATGGCGCGGCTTATGCTCTCATTCGAAAGTTTTGAAACCGCAAAAAAAACCGTCATGGAGAATTTTATGGGCATGTCAATAAAATACTATGCTGACCAGCACGAGTATTTTATTGAATCTTTCAGCCAACACCACGCCTCATCACAATACACCGAGGAATATCAAGCACTCATATCCAAAATGCCGAGCGAAGGCGCTGGATACTGCAAAGAGCTGACAGGAGAAATCAAGGATAAAAAACCTTCGATAACAAAAGCAAAAGAAATGGTTGCCGCTATCAAAAAAGATGATTTCTTATATAGAATTACCAGCCTGGCCTACGTGCGATCCTCTTATCAGGAAGCTCAAGTCAACTGCACGGGAAAACTCTACCTAACCGGCATGCCTGGCGCAGTAGAAGACTATGCCTCATACAAAAAAGAAGGTGGCGTCGTCACTGTTTTCAGAATCCCCAAAAATAAAATAGATCCATCCATGATCCATCAAGATCCTCAGGATTACCGAGCCATCTACCTGACATCACCCTTGAAGATAGAAGAACTGGAACATGCCGCAGTTAATCTAGATACGGATACCATGCACAATCACTTAAATAGCAACACCTCGTTCAATACGCAACATTGAGAACACAGCGCACGGCGCCCCACGCCATTAAATTCAACACCACCAGAAAATATCGATGATTCCGCTATATCACGCAGAATCATTTTCAACACTATATCCCGGCGGCAACATCCTGCGTGGATTGTCTTTGCATACCCAATCCATGGATAAATAAGCCGCCGGATTGCGCCACCATTCAGCCCCCGACAGTGCCCTTCACACAACATTCATCAAAGATGCATAGACATCAGGTGTTCACCCGATACTCGCCCCCGCTCCCGCAACGCAAGATCAAACCATCCCGCACAAGGAAGATGAGATGTATCTGCAATGGCAACGACAAACCGAGCTGTGGTTGCGGCTGCTGGAGGCGCGCGATGTCGCGGCACAGGAAAGACTGACTCTGCGTCACGAGGCGGACTCCATTCATCTTGAGCGTTTGAACAACCGGGCGCTGCTCTCCCTGTCCCGCCCCCTGGCGGAGCCGCGCCGACAGGCCACACTGCACAAACTGCTGGCGCTGCTGCAGCCGGAGGCGTGCAACGGCGTGCCGTTACGCACCTGGCTGGCGCAAGGCCGCGTGTGGCTGGCCGCCACGGCCCCGCCGGACAGCGGCGCCGAACAATGGGCAAGCATTTCCCGCCAGCAGCGCCGATTGCTAGACCGCGTCATGGAGGACTCGCATGAAAAAGATCAATGACTGGCTGCATGGCTTGCAGTCGCGCCAGGATGTGGTGCTGGCGGCCATGCTGCTGATGGCCATCTTCATGATGATCGTGCCGCTGCCCACCCTGTTGGTGGATGTGCTGATCGCCATCAACCTGGCCCTGTCCATCACGCTGCTGATGATGGCGGTGTATATCCGCGAGCCGATGGAGTTCTCCGCCTTCCCCGCCGTGCTGCTGATCACCACGCTATACCGGCTGGCCCTGACCATCAGCACCAGCCGCCTTATCCTGCTGCAACACGACGCCGGCGAGATCGTCTACACCTTCGGCAATTTCGCCGTCGGCGGCAATCTGGCGGTGGGCCTGATCGTGTTCGCCATCATCACCGTGGTGCAATTCATCGTCATCACCAAGGGCTCGGAACGGGTGGCCGAAGTCAGCGCGCGCTTTTCGCTGGATGGCATGCCGGGCAAGCAGATGAGCATAGACGGCGATATGCGCGCCGGCATCATCGACGCGGCGCAGGCCAAGCGCGAACGCGCCTTGGTCCAGAAGGAAAGCCAGCTCTACGGCGCCATGGATGGCGCGATGAAATTTGTCAAAGGCGACGCCATCGCCTCCATCATCGTCATCCTCGTGAACATCTTCGGCGGCATCTGCGTAGGCGTGTTCATGCATGAGATGAGCGCGAGCGAGGCCGCCTCCACCTACGCCATCCTGTCGGTGGGCGACGGGCTGATCGCGCAGATTCCCGCGCTGCTGATCTCCATCGCCGCCGGCATCATCGTCACCCGCGTGCCGGGCGAGACGCGGCGCAACCTGGCGGCCGAACTGTCCTCGCAGATCCTGCGCCAGCGCCAGGCCTTGTGGATCGTGGCGGCGGTGCTGGCGCTGTTCGCCTGCCTGCCCGGCTTTCCCGTCGTGGTGTTCCTGGCGCTGGCCGCCGCCGTGGCCGGCACCGCCTGGTGGGTATCGCTGCGGGATGGGCGCGACGCCTCATCCGGCCATGCGGCGGACAGCGCGGACGGCAGCGATTCGGCAGACGCCGCGCCGGCCATCGGCGCCATTCCGCTGCTGCTGCGCGTCCACCCGGAACTGGCCCAGGGCGGCGCGCTTGCAGGCAGCTTGAGCGAGTTGCGGGGACAAAAGCTGGAACAGCTTGGCCTGCCCTTGCCGGAAATCCTGCTGCAGGCCGACGCCAGCCTGCCGCCGCGCCAGATGGTTTTCCTGCTGTATCAGGAGCCGGTGCTGCAACTGGAACTGCGCCCCATGTTGCTGCTCGATGCGGCCAGCCCCGCGCTGCCGCAGGCCGCCGCGCGCGACGCGCTGCCATTCGGCGGCATCACGCTGCAGTGGATTGCGCCGGATCAGGCATCCGGCTTGGCCGCGCTGGGACACATGCTGTATCGGGACGCCGACCGCGTGGTGTATCTGGTGTCGCTGGCGCTGGACCGCTACGCCGCCGAGCTGATAGGCGTACAGGAAGCCCGCTATCTGATGGACCAGATGGAGCAGCGCTACGGCGAGCTGGTGAAGGAACTGCAGCGGCAGCTGCCGGTGGGCCGCGTGGCCGATGTCTTGCAGCGCCTGGTTGCCGAAGGGGTGTCCATCCGCGATCTGCGCGCCGTGTTCGAGGCGCTGGTGGAGTGGGCGCCGCGCGAAAAAGACCCGGTGATGCTGACCGAGTACGCCAGGCTGGCGCTGCGCCGCCATATCGTCGGCCGCCAGCGCCGCGGCCAACCCTGGATCAGCGCCTGGGTCATCGGCGGCCATATCGAGCAGACCATACGCGAATCGATTCGCCAGACATCCGCCGGCTCCTACTCCGCGCTCAGCACGGAGGAAAACCAGGCCATCATCGGCGAGATACGATCCTCGCTGGAAAAAAGCGGCGCAGCGGGCATGGCCTTGGTCACCGCGATCGACGTGCGCCGCTTCGTGCGCAAGCTGATCGAGCGCGACCTGTTCTCAGTGCCGGTCCTGTCATTCCAGGAATTGGGGGACGAGGCGGAACTCAAGGTTCTGGGCCATGTGGAACTGATAGGAGACGCCCATGCGGCTGCCTGATTACTTCGCCGTGTTGGACGCCATCGAGCCGCCGCAACTGGAGACGGGCCGCGCAGGGCGGCTGGAAGGCAGGCTGTCCGAAGTCGGCGCCACGCTGCTGCGCGCCCACCTGCCCGGCGCCGGCCTGGGAGAATTATGCGCCCTGCCCGACGGAGAGCCGGCGGAGGTCGTCGCCGTCATCGGCGAGGAGGCCTTGCTGTCGCCGTATCGCGAGCCCGTCGGCTTGTGCAGCGGCATGCTGGTGCGGCCCAGTGGACGCCGCGCCGATATCGGCGTCGGCGATGCCATGCTGGGCCGGGTCGTCGACGCGCTGGGCCGCCCGATAGACGGTCTGCCGGCCCCGCCGGCGAGCAGCCGCAGGGAAATCGACAGCGACCCGCCCGACCCGATGCAACGCAGCGTCATCGATACCGCGCTGCCCATGGGCGTGCGCGCCATCGACGCCGCGCTCACCGTCGGCGTGGGGCAGCGTCTGGGCATCTTCGCTCCGGCCGGCTGCGGCAAAAGCACCTTGCTGGGCATGCTGGCCGCCGGCAGCGACGCCGACGTCGTGGTGTTGGCGTTGATCGGCGAGCGCGGACGCGAAGTGCGGGAGTTTCTGGAGCACGTACTGAGCGCCGAGGCGCGCCAACGCAGCGTGGTGGTGGTCGCCACCTCGGACCGTCCGGCGCTGGAACGGCTGAAGGCGGCCGCCACCGCCACAGCCATCGCCGAGCACTTCCGCGACCAGGGCAAGAACGTGCTGCTGCTGGTGGATTCCCTCACCCGCTACGCCCGCGCCGTGCGCGAAATCGCGCTGGCGGCCGGCGAACCCATCGTCGCCGGCGGCTATCCGCCCAGCCTGTACGCGCGCCTGCCGCGCCTGCTGGAGCGCGCCGGCCCGGCCGCGCGCGGCAGCATCACCGCCTTCTACACCGTGCTGATGGACGACAAGGCGGATGCGCTGGCGGAAGAGGTCCGATCGCTGCTGGACGGCCACATCGTGCTGTCGCGCAAACTGGCCGAGGCCAACCACTACCCGGCGATAGACCTGCTCGCCAGCGTCAGCCGGGTCATGCATCAAGTGGCGGCGCCGGCCCACCGCGAGGCCGCGGCCCGCCTGCGCCAGCTGCTGTCGGCATGGCAGGAGATAGAGCTGCTGGTGCGGGTGGGCGAGTACCGCCCCGGACAGGATGCCGATGCCGACGATGCCATGGCGCGGCGTCCGCGCATCAATCAGTTGCTGCGACAACGCGTGGATGAGCAAGTCCGTCTGGACGCCATGCTGGCCGAACTTGCCGAAACCGTGGGGCTGCCATGTTGAATCAGCTGCTGGACGTCAAACGCCGCCGCGAACGCAGCCTGCGCGCCGCGCTCGCCCGGCTGGCCGACGAGGAGCTGGCGCTGTGCGCGCGCCAGGATGCGGTGCACGCGCGCCGCCACACGCTGTATCAAGAATGGCGATCGCTGGCCAGGCAAAGCGGCTGCTTCGATCACCACGGACTCGAACGGCTGCGCGCCTCGCTGGCAAAACTCGAAGGCGAAGATCAAGCCCTGGCGCGGGAACTGGAAACCCTGGCCGCGGAGCGCGCGCTGCTCACGCAAGCGCGCGCCGAACAAGACAGCCTGCTGCGCCGCAACTTGCGTGAACAGGAAAAACTCGTCTTGCTGCTGGAGTCCGAACACCAGCACAAGCATTGAGGCCGCCACGGCAATCGCCAACACGATGAGGCATCACCATGTACGCACCCATAAGCCATAGCGCCAATAGCCGCCCCTCGTCGCGCGGGCAAGGAGAGCATGACGCCCATGCGCCGCATCAGGATGACGCCAGGCGCTTCCGCGCCCTGCTGGATGACGCTCAGGCGCACCCCGATATGGCCATTCCCTGGCAGCGTCCGCCCCAGCCGCAGCCTCCCCTCGCGCAGAACGAAGCGGAATCGCCCGCTGGCCCGCCCGTGGCCAGCAAGTTGCCCCCTAGGGCGGAAACGCTCCTTCCCCATGCGCCGCCACAATCCCTTGACGAGCAGACGCTCGCCTTGCGCGCCAGCAGCGGCCCGCTGGCTGGACTGATTGTGCAGGCATGCTGGCGGGGAGGCGGACTGGGCCTGCGGCTGTCCGCGCCGCCAGGCGCGCTGGCGGCGCGGCTGGAAAGGGAGAGGCGCAATCTGGAGGCTGCGCTATCGGCGGCGCTGGGCGTGGACGTCACCCTGGAGGTCGAACATGAGCAATGAATGCCTGCCCGCCACGCTTAGTCTTTTTGAGCTCAGCCGCATCGGCGCCAGCGCGGAACATGATGGTTGCCGATTCGACAGCGACTTCGCCCAGCCTAGCGGCGACGGCTTGCGGCTGACCGCCCGCAGCGATGGCGAAGACTTGGCCTTCTGGGTGCCGGAAACGGAATGGCGCGACTGGCTGCAGCCGCAGCTGGCCGTGCCGCGCCGCGGACCGATCGATGCGGAACTGCTGCCTCTGCTGGCGGCCTGGACCCTGTCGCCGCTGGATGGATGGCTGCAGACCACGGGCCTGCCGGGCCTGGCTGCCGCCGCGGTCGAGAACGGCGCCGCGCCGCCCCCAGGCTGGAGATTGACGCTGAGCATGGGATCACGCCGCCTGCCGCTGTACCTGGAACAGGCGTCGGCGGGCTGGCTGCAGGCAATGCTTACGGCGCTGCAGCCATCACCGCAAGGCGAGCATGAGCTGGCGCTGGCCCTGGGATGGTGCGTGCTGACTGAGCCAGACTGGGCCGATGTCGCCGTCGGCGACGCCCTCCCCATCATCGGCATGGGAGACTCGCTGGATGCGTTTTGGCTGCACCCCCAGGCCTGCCCGGGGCGAATTCTATTGCGGGAGTCTGGCGATGCCGTCGCCGATGGCGCCGCGCTGCCGCTGGGAGAACCCTCCGCGGGCGAATGGCGTCTTGTGGTGGAAGCGGGACGCGCCCGTTTCTCTGCCCTCGATCTGGCGGCCTGGGGACCGGAAGCCCAGCTATTCCCGCGCGCCGCGGCCTACCCCGCCTTGCACCTGACTCGGCACGGCAAAACCTTGGCGTTGGGACAGCTGCTGCGGCTCGATGACGGCTGGACGGTGCGCATCGCCTCGCGCGCAGGCGAAGCGCAGGGACAGAACTGCTGACGCTTGCCGAGCGGCCATGCCGCGCAACAAAAAACGACTGTCCGCGATCGGACCGAGCAGTTGACTCCTGCCCTTTGTCAGCGGCACCGGCAACTGCTAACAGAAAGCGTCATAGACGCGGCTGATCTGGCCGAAGCGTCCTGCGCCATCATGCGGATGCCGGCCTCGCACAGCCGGCAATGGCTGAACGCGGCTTTTCTCATCCTCAAGATTTAAACCGCTTTTGAAAGATAAAGGATTCTGGGCCATTCATTCATGCCAGCGCGAATTTCATTGGTCTGGGCAGCGGAAGAAGTCGCTTTGAAATCCATGTCTTGCCCCATGATTTTCTCTGACTGCCTGGCGATTCAAAATAGCATATGCATGGAAGCCACTCTCTATCCCATGAGCCATGCCGCATCTTTCGAAAATATGTTGATGTTTCAGAATTTGACCAGCTCCGTCGAATATATGACACAAGCAAAACCATTTCCCTTCTGAAAATGGCAGCGCAATCACGCTCCCAAGCGTTGAAACAGCCAAACCCTGTCAAACCTCCTCTTGCGGCTTTTTCATATCGCCGAAGCAATATAAAAAACCCGCCTCAAATAGCGCCCCTCTTCCCTTTTTCAGCGTCGCCATTTCAGGTATTCACCTTATCCCGCCTCCGTATTTGACGGATAAAAATGAATACCGAAACGCATGAAAAACATGCCGGCAAAACACCAAAGAAAGCGCCACTTTTCGAAAGTTAAGCCATAAGGACCGGCCTAGCATCCGGCAAACCTACCCAATAAAGGGAGAAATAAACGATGAGCCAAACCGCTATTCACCCGCTGCAACACCTGATGCAAGACCTGCAGAAACGCCAGCAAGGGCTGGGCGAGCAATTACAGGCTTTTCAGCTTCTGCAGCAGGAAATCGCCGCGCTCAAACAACGCGCGCCGCAGGATGTCCAGGCGCGCCAGCGGCTGGAGCGCCTGTCGCGCGCCATGCAAGGCGAACTGGCCCCGCTCAATCAACGGCTGTCCCAGTGCGTGGAGAGCCTGCAGGGCAATTTCAAATCGCTTGAGGAATCGCTCAAGCAAGCGGGAAGCGGCGGAGCAGACAAGCCCGCCGCCGCTCGCAAGGCAGGCCCGATGCTGGGCCGCAACTTCATCTGACCATTCAGGAGAACTTCATCATGACATTCGCCACCAACTTCGCCAGCAGCTCGCCCATCGTCAACCAGGACTACAACAACTACGTCGACAACAAAGCCGGCCAAGGCGACTCCATCATGTCGCAAGGCATCTCGGTGCTGTACAAGTTCATGACCTTGTTTTCGGACCTCGCCCAGGGCAAGTATGACCAGATGAGCGCCAAGGCCGACCGCGCGCGCGATTCCCAGCAAGCCGCCAACCAGGTGGACTCCATCATCGCCCAACTGAAGGATGCGGGCAGCACAGGCAGCCTGCCCAAGGAAGTCATTGACTACCTGAGAAGCCACAACATCAGCGTCACGGTGCAGAACGACGGCAAGAACACAAGCGGCAGCATCGACGACTACCTGAAGAGCATAGGCTGCAAATTCGACGACCAAGGCAACGCCACCGGCCTGAACAAAGGCCAGCTGGACGTGATCAAGGGCGCGCTGGAAACCGACTCCGGCCGCTGCTCCGACTTCGTCACCCAGGCCCAGCTGCAAATCCAGAAGACCATGCAGTCCTACAACGTCTGCGTCAGCCTGATCAACAGCATGCAGTCCCTGCTGGCCGAAATGAACAAGTCCATCGCCCAGAACATCCGCTAAGGACGCGCGCCATGAGCATAGCAAGCAGCTTCGCCGGAATCGGGGGGGTTTCCGCCAACCCCGACTACGGCGCCTATGTCGACCGCAAGGCCGGCCAGGGCGATTCCATCATGTCACAGGGCATTTCGGTGCTGTACAAGTTCATGAGCTTGTTCTCCGACCTTGCCCAAGGCAAATACGACCAGATGAGCGCCAAGGCCGACCGCGCGCGCGACTCCCAGCAAGCCGCCAACCAGGTGGACGCCATCCTCTCACAGCTGGCCAATGCCGGCGACAAGGCGCCGCTGCCGCCGGAGGTGATCCAGTACCTGAAGGATCACAACATCGCGGTGGGCGGCAAATCCATCGACGACTACTTGAAAGCGAATAACCCAGCCCTGCCGTTTCTGGACAAGCTGCGCGAGAAAATCGCCCAGGCCGGCCCGGAAGGGATGCGCTCGGACAGCTGGCAAGACGTGGTCAGCTATATGGATGAGCACGGCATCAAGGTGGATGGCCAGAAATGCGCCGACTACATCTGGGGATTGCCGGAAGTGGGTCAGCGCAGCTACCAGAACATCAGCCGCGAGCACATGCAGCATATCGCCGACGTGCTGGCCGAATCCTCCAGCGGTTTGGACAAAGGCCAGCTCAATGAAATCAAGGGCGCGCTGGAAACCGACTCCGGCCGCTGCTCCGACTTCGTCACCCAGGCCCAGCTGCAAATCCAGAAAACCATGCAGTCCTACAACGTCTGCGTCAGTTTGATCAACAGCATGCAGTCGCTATTGGCCGAGATGAACAAATCCATCTCGCAAAACATCCGCTAAAGCCAAGAAGGAGAAGGACATGACCGAGCAAGACGACCTCGATACCGTGCGCGACTTCTTCAATCAGGGCGGCACGCTGCAGGCGCTGGTCAATCTGGACCCGGCCGATCTGGACAGCGTCTATTCCTATGCCTGCCAGTTGTTCGACGCCGGCGACTATGCGGGGGCCAAGCGCTTCTACCTGATGCTGGCCCGCCTGTCGCACTGGCAATTCGACTACTGGCTGGCATTGGGCCTCGCCTGCCAGCGCCTGTCCGAACACGAAGAGGCCGTGTTCAGTTTCGGGCAAGCCGGCTTGTTGCGGCTGGATGACCCGCGCCCGGCCTATCTGGCCGGACTCAGCCACCAGCTGGCCGGCCACCCCGAGCAGGCGGGCAAAGCCTTCGCCGCCGCGCTCAAGTGGTGCGCCGGCAAACCGGAACACGCCGCGATCAAGGCCGAGGTCCTGCGCCAGGCCGCCCTTCTCCCTCAAGAGGAACACGCATGAACACCATCATCGACAACTTCTCCCCAGCCGGCCTGGTGGATGCCCGGCGCCCGGAAGATGCGCCGCCAGCCGGCAACGTCGGCCGGGTAGGCGCGGGCGCGCTGGATCCGCTCGCCGCCCCTGGCCCGCGCGACCAACAACGCAGCCAGGAACATGCGTTCCAATCGCCGCCGCGCCCGCGCGAGTCGGTATCGCTGCGCCTGGCCGAAGGCGCGCTGAACCGGATTCTGGATGCCTTCGGTCCGCGCGTGGACGGCAAGCCCATCACACTGGCTCAGCTGGAACGCACGCCGATGGAGGCGATGAGCCTGGCCGCCGCCCTGCTGGGCGTGAAATCGCTGGGCGACAACGCCGATCTGAAGTCGCTGGCGCTGGAAATCCGCACCCAGGGCGCGGAGAACTTGCGCCTGCGCCAGAACGAAGATCTGCGCAAACAGATAGACAAATCGATAGAGGACCAGAACAAGGCGCAAAAAGCCGGCATCTTCTCCGCCATCGTCGACTGGATCGTCTCGGTGGCCGAGGTGATCAGCGGCGTGGCCAAGATCATCGTCGGCGACGTGGCTGGCGGCGCCATGGATTTGGCGGCCGGCTGCTCGGGCCTGGTCAAGGCGTTCGCCGAAACCATGGCCCTGGTTTCAGACGGCGACGCCGCGGCGAAATGGAAGGAAGTGGCCGACATCGCCGGCAAGATCCAGCTGGGCTTTGAAATCGCCGGGATGATGGTGGACATCATCAGCGTGGGCCGCGGCGTCATGGCCGCCAAGTCCATGGCCAAGGCCACCGAAACCGCCATGGAGAAAGGCGCCGGCGAGCTGCTGGAAAACACCATCAAGCAGACCAGCGGCGCGGCAGGCAAGGAAGTGGCGCAGGAAGTCATCAAGGATGTCGCCAAACAGGTGGCCTCCGACGTGGCGGCGGAAGTGTCGGAGCAGATCGCCAAGAACATCGCCGAGCAGACCACCCGCTTCCTGGGACAGGGCCATCTGCTGGAAGCCTTCAGCAAACAGGCCATAGAACAGATGGTGGCCCGCGCCGTGGAAACCGTGGCGGAAAAGGCCCTCAAGACCGGCGCCGAAACCACGGCCAAGGAGTTGACGCAGGCCGTGGTCAAGGAGGTGCAGCGCGAAGTGGTGAAAGCCGCGATCCACGCCAGCCTGATGAGCGCCGCCAACACCGCCAAGGCCGTGACGCGCGCCAGCCTGCAAGGCGCCAACGGCGTCTTCCAGGGCGAAATCGCCAAGGAGCGCGCCGAGCTGCAGAAAGTCGTGCAGCAATTGATGGCGGAAAGCAACTTCATGCAGTTCATGCTCGACGAGTTCGAAAAGCTGAAAAAACGCGCCAAGGAAGACATCGGCAATCTGATGGACGGCGCCGGCAAGGCCCTGGCAGCCGGTTCGGAAGCCCAGAACAAGACCGGCGCCGTGCTCAGCAGCATTGCCGCCAATATCGCCTGACTTTCAAGGAGAAGTCTATGAACACCATTGCAAACACCAACGCAGCCGCCATCAACGGCGGCACGCCCGTACTCAGCGTGGACGGCAATCAAGGCGGCGACGCCATCGGCCAGCTGAACGAACTGATGGTGCAACTGGGCCAGTTGTTCGGCAAGCTGCGCGACCTGCTGCGTCAATACAACCAGATTCAGCAGAACAACGCCTTCCAGATGCAGAAAACCTCGTTCGATACCCGGATGCAGGCCATCGAAACCGAATTCGACGCCAAGAACAAGCAGGCATGGGCGCAGATCGGCACCGGCATCGCCCAGGGGCTGGCCGGCGCGGCGTCGGCCTTCGGCGCGGCGCAGGGCAGCTGGCTGGCTCACTCCGGCGATATCGGCAAGGGAATCGGCAGCATCGTGGATGGCAGCGTCGGCGTCGCCGTCAATCCGGAACTGCGGGAGGCGCAGGAGAAACAGGCCGAGGCCGACTATCAGCACGGTCTGGCCGAGCAACAGCTGAAGCGCGCCGACGAGACGCTGGAAAAAGCGCTCAAGGTGTCCAGCGACCTGCGCGAGATCCTCAGCACGCTGACGCAGGCGCACGAACGCCTGTCCAGCAGCGTGCGCATGTCGTAAGGGGGCTGGATCATGGACGATGTCACCCGCTTTCTGCAGGCCGATGGCCTGAAGCCGGCGCCGCAGAGCTTCCTGGGCAGCGATTTCATGCTGGGACAGCGCGTGGACACCGGGCGCTATGCCCTCACCTATCGGCAGGAAGGCGAGCGTCTGGTGCTGTGCGATTTTTCCGCCCAGGCGCCCGACGGACAGGCCGTGCTCGCGCTGATGACGCTGCTGCGGCGGCTGATCAAAGCCGTGCCGGCGCTGCGCTACGTCGATGCCATGATCCTGCCCGCCCCGCGCGACCCGGCGCTGGACCGGACGCGCCGCCGGCTGACCGAACTGATGCTGGCGGAAGGCGCGCAGCCGGTGCGCCTGGACGACGAGCTATGGCTGCGCTACCGCTGCCGCTAGCCAGCGCGTTGCGGCCGACGCCTCTGGTGCAGGCAGACTACCCGCGCTACCGCGCGCTCTATGCCGACCCGCGCGTGGCGGCCCCTACGGGTTTGTCCGCGCTGGCCGACGAGGGCGAGGCAAGACGCTGGTTCCATGCCGCGCTGGCCTTGACTCCCGAGCAAGGGCGGGTCATGGCCTTGCGCCTGGGCAGCCAGGGCGCGCTGGCTGGCGTGCTGCGTCTCACCGACTGGGACCGCGGCGCCGGCGTGCTGACGCTGGGCTACGCCCTGAGCCCCGAATGGTGGGGACGGGGCCTGATGCGGGAATGCCTGGCCGAAGTGCTGCCCTGGCTGTTTGACGGCGGCCTGGGCGCGCCGCTGCACCGTATCCAAGGCTGGGTGCTGAGCGACAACCATCCCTCGCGCCGGCTGCTCTCCAGACTGGGCTTTACCCACGAGGGCACGCTGCGCGGCGTGTTTCGCCACGGGGCAAGCCGCCACGATGTTTGCGCCTATGGCTTGCTGATCGGCGACCGCACCGCCGCAATGCCAGCCCATGAGACGGCATATGCGCCGGACGGCGGCGCATCGACGACGGAATCGCCAAAACCCGAGCCATTTTGCCAAAGCCGTTCCCACACCCATCCATCACACTCTAGCCCCATGCAAGGTGCTCAAAGGTCTTAGCCGTATGACGTCACTGAACATTCCCTTAACTGCCACGCCGGCCGAGCAGGCCGAGGCCGCCGCGCAACGCTGCCTGGAGGTGCTGGAAGGCCGCGCCACGCTGGGCAATATCACTGGCTACAGCGCGGCTGAACTCGAAGCCATTTATGAACGCGCTTATCGCGCCTGGAGCGCCGGCGACCTGGACAGCGCCACCGCCGACTTCGCTTTTCTGGCCCTGCAGCAACCGCTGGACCGCCGCTTCCTGTTCGCTTTTGCCTGTGCGCTGAAGCGGCATGGCGAATTCCGCCACGCGCTGACTTTCTTCGGTTATAGCGTGGCGATGCAGGCCAATGATCCCTTCGCCACCTTTCACATCGCGGAATGCCTGCTGGCGATGGATGAATTGAATGCCGCGCGCGACGCGCTCGATACCACCATCGCGCTGTGCTACGGCCAGGCTGACGCGGACCCGCGCTACACCCCGCTGCGGCAGCGGGCGGAAGACATGCTGGACGACCTAAACCACTGATCAGGAATCTCGACATGGAAAATCCATCAATCAGCAGGCTTTCCTCTCCATCCATCAGCCATCTGGATGGCAATGCGATAATCGACAATTCGCCGGGCGTGGTGCTGGACTCCCCTGAAGACTTGGGCATTGCGCAACCGAATACCCAGAACCGGCCGGAAGCGCTGAGCCTGGAGGAGCTGGAAGACAAGGCCAAAACGGCCGACGCCGAAGCCAAAAAATGCGGCGTAGACATCGCCAAGCGCGGCTTCTTCGCCAAGCTGCTGACCCTGGCCGCCGCCAGCGCCGTGCTGGTGGCCGCGGCCCTGGTCACCGGGCTGACCGGCGGCGCCGGCATCCCGCTGCTGGCGCTGGCCGGCGTGGCTTTTGCCATGGCGGTGGGCGATGTGGCCTGCGCCGGCTACGACTGGTATAGCAAAGCGCACGGCGGCGAAGGCATGGCGATGGGCGGCGACTCGCTGGGCAACTTCATGAATTGGCTGGCCACGAAATGCGGCGCTTCCGCCGATGCCGCCAAGAAAGTCGCCACTTATGGCTCTTTGCTGGCGCGCGGGACGCTTGCCGTCGGCACCATCGCCGTCGGCGGCTTCCTGCCGGTGGCCACCACGGGCGCGCTGCATAGCGCCGGGCTGGGGATTTCCATAGGCAGCGCGGCGTTGACTACGGCAAGCGGCATCCCCACCGCCAGCGCCGGCTTGCGCGGCGCAGACAAGCAAAAGCATGAAATGGAGGCGGCGGAGGCCAAGGCCAAACTTGCCTTGATCAAAGCCAAGCCGGAACAGAAAAATCAAGCCGTGCAGACCGAGGCCGTGCCAGTCCATGACATGGACACGCAGACCCGCCCGACTCCGACCTTGGTTTCAACAGCCACGCAGGCAAAGCCGGCGCAGACACGCGACGCGGAAACCGAAACGATCCACTTGATCAGCCAGACCATGCGGCAGACGCTGGAGAACAGCGCGCGCCTGTTGCAGCGCAGCCGGTCGGTCTCCTTCTGATCGCGCGGTGGCCGGTAAGATTGTCTACATCGCTTCAAGATTGTGAGACGTGTTTCTCGACACGGTCGCGGACAACCTTGCGCAACGCCTTTTCGTATTCATCTGATATCGAACGATCGGAAGAGAAACTATGATCAAAGCTCTGGTAAGAGATTTTCTCCTCCTCCTTGCATCCCGCTGCGGCGGGATTTTTTTTGCCTGCGCGTTCCCGCCTTGCAATGCCGCTGCCCTCCGGCGCTGGCGGCTTATCCGTGTACAATGTCCGCGACTTCAACCCTGCCCTCCCGGAGCATTTCGATGAAATCCCTTCTGCTGTCCGCTGCCGCGCTGCTCATCGCCAGCGCCGCTTTTGCCGATGAGCCGGCCAAGCCGGTTATCACCGGCCATATCCTGCGTTTCGACTCCGCCTGCGATTTCACCGAGAGCAATGTACGCATCCAACGCGACGCCATCCTGCTTGACGCCTCGCTCAAATCCGACACCGCCGCAAGGATGAAGCAGGCCTCGCGCGACTTTCTGGGCCAGCCGGTGGTGATTGTGATCAATAACGTGCCGATCAGCGCGCCGGTGATGGCGGGTCAGTTGTCAGTCGACAAGGCTCGATTCGCCGTTGGTCGCGATGCCGCCGCCAAGCTGCTGCCTTCCCTGCTGGCAACTACCTGCTATCAGGTACAGCCGCAAGCCAAATAACCGCCTCGCCAGCCAAGGCTCGCCGATGCAGACCGTACCGGATCTGGGTTGGCGGTTCTCCATCCCGGCTTTCTTTGCTGTGCGATGGCGTGCGGCGCGCGCTTGGCTGGCCCTGCTCGCTTGGCACAGTCGCAGCCGCCACGGACGGCCCGTCTTGTTTTGGCATCGTTTGCTGCTATGGATTGACCTGTCGCATCAGCGCGCAGGTAAGGAGCGAGGCAAGGGCAAAAGAAAAAGGCCGCACGCAGCGGCCGCAAAGGGGGTAGTTGACTAGACTTTCCAGAAGTCAAAAATTCAACTTAAGACAATTTTAGCATGACAAATGCAAATAGAACATAACGATTTTAAAATAAAATTGATTTCACAGAAAACACATGAATAAAAAACATGCATGAAATCCGCGGTGGCTATGCCATGCGCAGCCATTGTGACATCACGAATGCTGACAATGCATGGAAGCTCTGTGTCCAAAAACGCAACGCCAACCGCCGCTTGGCGGCCTTCATTGCCAATCCGCGCCCCCGATCCGCTAGATAGTCGCCCGACCATGCCTTGGTCTACCGCAGCTGGGCCTCTAACCTGAGCGCAGCCTGCGGTCATCGCGCCAGACTTTGGCGTTGGCCGGCGCATCCACATGCTGCGGCTTCAGCAACTTGCATACCCCATCCAGATTAGGCACCAAGCATAAGGGCGTGCCGGACGGCAAGCCGGCATCCGTCATGCCCTCCGCCACGCTGTCGGCGCTGTGGCTGATGGCGTGGGCGCTAAGGTCCAGCTTGGGCATCAGCGTCGGCGCCAGCACTTTCAGCACCTGTACCGGCAAGGCGCTGGTGAACTTGTAGTCCGCCGCCTTGGGGCCGGCCACGTAGGCGACGATGGTGCCGAAGTAATGATCGCCGATATAGAAGACAAAGGCGCCGGAACGGCTGACCACGCGCGCCGAGGTCAAGCCGCCGCCGCGCGAGAAAGTCTTGAAGCGGTTGTCGCCGGTGCCGGTTTTGCCGCCGATCAGCGTATGTTCGCCGTTATGATCGAAGGCGCCCGAAACACGGTGGGCGGTGCCCTTGTCCACCACTTCGGACAACACCTGCCGCACCAGTTGCGGAATTTCGGGCGGCAGCACCCGCACGCCCTTGGCAGTTGGACGATCCAGCGAAGTCTCGTACGGCGTGGCGGAGGCGAAATGCATCTTGTCGATGTATACCGTCGGCAAGCGCACGCCGTCGTTGGAGATGATGCCCATCAGTTCGGCCAGCGCCGCCGGCCGGTCTGCCGACGCCCCCAGCGCCGAGGCGTAAGACGGCACCAGGGAGTCGAACGGATAGCCCATCCGCTTCCAGGCCGCGTGAATCTGGCGGAACGCGTCGATCTCCTGAATCTCCTTGATCCGCGTATCCTGGCCGCCCTTATGCTTGCTGTTGAACAGCCATTGGTAGACTTCCTGGCGCTGCGCCGTGCTGGCCTGGATCATTTCGCTCCAGCCGGCATCGGGATGCGCATGCAGATACGCCACCATCCACAGCTCCAGCGGATGGATGCCCGCCAGATAGCCGCGGTCCGCCAGATTGAAGCGGTCCGGCCCCAGCTCGTCGTACAGTTTGGCCACCGCGCTGTCCTCCAGTTTGGACGGCGGCGTCTGATACTTGGCGATGAAAGCGGCCATGGCAGTGCGGTCAGCCTCGGGATGCACGCTGCGGAAGATCACCGCCAGGCGCTTGGCGCTGCGGCGGGCCTTTTCCACCAGGATTTCGTCGATCTGCTCCGGCGTCTTGCCGCGATATTTGTGATAGAAGCCGGCCATGAAGGTCTTGCTTTCGCGGTCGGCGAAGCGCTGCAGGTACTCCCGCCGGCGAGGATCTGCCTGATCGTCCAACACTTCGCGGTCATACCCTGGCGGATACATATAGTAGTGGACGATATCGCGCATCAGCCGGATATAAACCAGATTGACCGAATGCTGCGTGGCATCGCGCAGCGTCATGATGCGGTTGTTGTCGCTCTTTTCGAAATTCTCAAAAGTATGGCGGCCGCCGCCGGTAAAGAAGCTTTCGCCCGGATTGGCGCTGTACTGGCGCTCCATCGACGCCGCCAGCATCGTAGCCAGGGTGCGGTCATCGGCCTGCTTCAGATAGTCTATCGCCCAGCGCCGCAGCACCGGCTCGTGTTCGGCCGGTTTGATCTGGGCCAGCTCCTCCCGGCTCAGGCCGGCGTACTGGCGATGCAGGTCGGCGATCACCTCCAGATAGGTGACCAGGGTGCGCAACTTGGAAGTGGAGCCCAGATCCAGCTTGGTGCCCTCGTTGATGTCGAAGGGCTGGTCGAAATTGTCGGCCTGCACCCTCACCTTGTTGCCGGTGGGCGTGCGCTCGATCAGCGTGAAGCTGTAGGTCACGCCGCCTGGCTCGCCCTGCTGCAGCAGGAATTTATCACCGAGCCCCACCGACTTGGCATAGTCCGGGTCGCGCAGTTTCAGCAGCAGATCCGTCACCTGTTGCTGCAGCTGCGAATCCAGCGTGCTGTTGACGGTCAGGTCCAGGTGATCCAGATCATACATGCGCGGCATGCCCAACATGCCGGACAGTTTGACGCGCACCGCATTGGCGCCCTTGCGCTCCACCACAGACGACGAACTCGGCCGCACCCGCTCGCGCTGCTGGCGCAACGATACCTGCAAGGCCGCATCGCGCAGCTCCGGCGTGATCACCTTGTCGCGCGCCATCAGCCGCAGGTAGGAATCGGTGATCTCTTCCAGCACCCGCATGTCGCCGTTGAGGTAGTAAGACGGACTGCGCTGCGAAATCATCAGGCTCAGCGCTTCCTTGAACACGGTGGCCTGTTCATTGACCGAATGCGGCGTATTGCTGACCAGCGTGCTGTTCACTTCGTCGAAGGGCCGGCCGTACCATGCCCACATGCCGTCGCCTATGCCGGATATCTCGCCGAAGCCCGCGCGCGCCGCCAGCGGCACGGTATTCAGATACGCCACCACCAGTTGCCGCCTGGCGGCGCTGGTATCGGTGCCCTGCATATAGGCGCGGGTGGAGGCGGACAGCATCTGCCGCAGTTTTTCCTTCGGCGAGCCGGTGCGCCCGCCCGGCGAGTGGCGGAATTTCTCGATCTGGGTCGCCAGCGTGCTGCCGCCGGCCGAGTGATAGCCGGGCCGGAACAGGTGCAATGACTCGTCCGCCAGCGCCTTGCCGAAACGCGACCACTCCACTGCCGGGTTCTGCTGCGGATTGTCGTCGTCCAGCAGGGTGTGGTTTTCGATGTACAGCAGGCCGCTCACCAAGAGGCGCGGCAAGGCGTCGAAGTTGGGATAGACGCGCTGCGGATAAGTCGATTGATAGATGGGCCGGCCGTAGCCGTCATACAGCAGCAGGCCGGACTGATCCTTCTCGCGGTACTGCGGAAAGATGCCCAGCTGGAACCACGGCGAGGCGACGCCATGATCGATCAGATGGATGAACTGCGGCGACTGGCGCGCCTGCGCGGAAATTTCAAAGCCCCTATCCTGCAAGCGCTTCAGATAACCGGGCAAGCCGGCATAACCCATGCGGATATCGTAAGGTCCGCCAGGCTCGGGAAACCGCATGTCCTTGCTCTTGCCCGGCGCCATCTGGTAGGTGGCGCCGCTGACAGCGTGGCTGAAAAACCACGACTGAAACCGCGAGGTATGCACCTCGTTCAGAAACAGCGAAATCCCCAGTCCGCACAGGGCCAGGAACAAGCCCGCCAGCACCCACCATGTCGTCGTCGAAGAAGATTTGCTCTTGCCCAATCCGATTTTGGCTTCAGGAGTGTCTATCATTTTCCGCCGGCCCCCAGGGCCGCCCCCCACGCATGTACTGGAGAAAACTACTGGCCAGACCGAACTTCACCAACATGCCCCGCCGCACCGGGGCTTTCTTTCAATATCGGATAGCCGACGCGCTTTAGAAAGGAAGGAAAAGCTTGTTAAAGAAACTCCCGACGCACGGCGGCATCGATCCGAGCAACGGCATGCGCTGGAGGCCGCCGGCCAGGGGTTGCTGACAGCCGCCAAGCGCGCATCAAACACCGCGCCAACGCTGGTGCCGGCGCGCCAAGACACGCTCCAGCCAAAGAATCAGCAGGGAGGCGATGGCCGATGTCACTACGATCAGCGTCGACATCGCCGCGGCGGCGGCGGTGTCGCCTGCGTCATCCATGGTCACAATCGCCACCGCCGCCAAGCTGCGCGAAGGACTGATGATGAAAATCAGCGCCGATAGCGTGGTCATCGCCGACACAAACAGAAAACGCACCACATCCAGCAGCGCCGGCAGGCATACCGGCAGCGTCACTCGCCTCAGCGTAGTCCAGAACGGCACCTTCAGCGAGGCCGCCACCGCCTCGAATTCGCCATCGAGCTGGTTCAAGGCGGTGGCGACGGTCAGATGCGCCGTGGTGTAGAAGTGGGCGACGGTGCACACCACCATCAGCGCAATGCCGCCATACAGGAAGTTCAGCGGATTATCCGGATGATTGAAGAAGAACACATAACCCAAGCCCAGAACCAGGCCCGGCACCGCCATAGGCAACATGGCGAAGAAACGCAGCAGGCCGCGGCCCAGCGGCGCCGCTTCCAGTTTTTCGCAAGCGTAGGCGCCCAAAAAAACCAGCACGCAGCCGATCAGCGCCGTCGCCGCCGCCATTTGCAGGCTGTTGCAATACGCGGTCCAGCCGCCGCCGTCGACATCGTCAAAACGATAATGCGCCAGCGTGAACGACATATTGTATGGCCAGTATTGGATGAAGGAGGCCGCCACGCCCATGCCCAGCATGGCCAGCAGCGGCAGCGAGATCCATAGCAGCAACAGCGTGGCCGCCGCGTCGCGCCGGATGTCCGGCGCCGGCGCATACAGCACGGCGCGCGCGGTCAAGGCCGCCTGTTGCCGCCGCGACAAGACGCGCTCGATGAAAAACGACAACACCGCGGGCAACAGCAGCATCAGCCCGACCACCGCGCCGCGCGGAAAGTTCTGCTGGCCGACCACCTGCTTGAACGCCTCCACCGCCAGCACATTGCAATCGCCTCCCACCACCTTGGGCACGCCAAAATCGGTCATCACCAGCGTAAACACCACCAGCGCCGACGAAACCAGCCCGTAGCGCGCGCCCGGCAGCGTAATGGTGAGAAACTGCCGCAGCGGGCCCGCGCCCATCGCCCGGCTGGCTTCGAACAGCCTCGCATCGGCCGCCGCCAGCGCCGCGGACAGAATCATGACGGCATAGGGGAAGGTATAAAATGCCTCCCCCAGCGCCACGCCCCAGAAGCCGTAGATGCTGCCGCCGTGCAGCCAGCTCTTCAGCAGGCCCTGGTTGCCGAACAGATACACCAGCGAGATCGCCGGCATCAACGACGGCGCCAGCAGCGGCAGCGGCGCGATCTGGCGGAACAGGCCGCGCCCCCAGGCATGGGTGCGGCAAAGCGCCCAGGCAAAGGCGAAGGCCAGCGGCACCACGATCGCCGATACCGTCAGCGACAGCAGCAGGCTATTGCCGGCCGCGCGCATCAGGCCCGGCGAGTCCAGCACCTCGGCAAAATTGTCCAGCCCGGCGAAATCGCCATTCATGGTCAACACGGACTTGCCCAGGATGAACAGCAAGGGCAGGCCAAGCGCCAGGGCCAACAGCACAACCAGCCCCCACACCAGCGCCGTCGCCGCCCATTTTTCCCTGTCCACGCGCGCCTGACCGGCGGGGCGGACGATTCTTTGCGCCAGGCTCAGCATGCGGCCTCCCTGGGATAGGCGCGCAACAGCGAGGCCGGCAGCTCCACCGGCACGGTCTCGCCCGGCACCAGCGGCTGGCGGTTCAGCATGGACGGGCAGACCTCGGCCCGCAGCGTCACGCCCGGCATGCCCTCCGGCAGCAGACGCACATGCGTCATCGCGCCGCCAAAGCCCACATCCTCAACCCGCGCCAACAGGGTATTCGGCGCCCGCTCCCAGCGCGGCTTGATGATGATGTCTTCAGGACGCAGGAACAGCGTCAATGCGTCTCCTGCCGGCAAATCCCGCTCCAGCGACAGCACGCAGCCGCCGACCAAGGCTTGGCGCTCGCCGCGGCGTTCCGCCGGCAGCCAGTTGGCCTCGCCGACGAATTCGGCCACGAAGCGGCTGGCCGGGCTGCGGTAGATCTCGGCCGGCGTGCCCGCCTGCTCGATCCGGCCGGCGTTCATCACCACCACGCGGTCGGCGATGGCTAGGGCCTCTTCCTGGTCATGCGTCACCATCAGCGTGGTGACGCCCAGGCGCTTCTGCAGGCCTTTGAGCTCCTCGCGCAGCTTGTCGCGCACCCTCGCGTCCAGCGCCGACAAGGGCTCGTCCAGCAACTCGCGCACGCGGCGCGCATGGGCCTCCCTGTCGCCCCGCGGGGTCAGGCCGTAGGCGATATTGTCGGCCACGGTCAGATTGGGGAACAACGCATAGCTCTGGAACACGATGCCGTAATCGCGCTTGGCCGGCGCTTCGCGGGTGATGTCGCGCCCCAGCAGATGAATGGCGCCTGCATCGGGCAAGTCCAGTCCGGCGATCAGCCGCAACAAGGTGGTCTTGCCGCAGCCGGACGGCCCCAGCAGGCAGACGAACTCGCCCTTGCGGATGGACAGGGATACCGCGTCCAGCGCGGTAAAAGCGCCAAAGCGGCGGGTCAGCGCATAGACAGATAGGTGTTCGGACAAGGCTGTCAGGCTATCGGCCGGTTTCATCGGTAACTCCAAAAATAGCCGGGAACAAGATGCGAAAGCCGCCCCGCATGGGGGCGGCTGCGAGACGAGCGCTTATTGTTTCGGCGCGGCCTTGCTTTCATAGCGGCTGGACCATTCCTTCAGGATGGCATCGCGGTTCTGGGCGGCCCAGCCAAAGTTGTTCTTGGACAGACGCTGCGAGTAATCCACCGGAATGAACGGGTTCTGCTTGGCCACGCCCGGCATCGCCAGCACGGCGTAGTTCTGCTCGTACAGCTTCATCGCCGGCAGGCTGACGGAGAAGTCGGCCAGCTTTTTGGCGGCGGCCAGGTTCTTGGTGCCCTTGAGGATGGCGGTGGCTTCCAGATCCCAGCCCAGGCCTTCCTTCGGATAGATCAGGTCGATAGGCGCGCCTTTTTCCTTCAGTTGCGCGCCGCGATATTCAAAAGAAATCCCGATCGGGTACTCGCCGGCGGCGGCCATCTTGCACGGCTTGGAGCCGGAGTGGACGTACTGCGCCATATTGACGTGCAGCTTGTCCATGTAATCCCAGCCTTTCTTCTCGCCCATCATCTGCAGCCAGGCGGAAACATCCAGATAGCCGGTGCCGGACGAAGCCGGATGCGGCATGACGATCTGGCCCTTGTAGACAGGCTTGGTCAGGTCGGCCCAGCTTTCCGGCTTGGGCAGATTCTTCTTGGCGGCTTCGACGGTATTGAAGCAGATGGTGGCGGCCCACACGTCCATGCCGGTCCACTTCGGCGGCTTGGCCTTGTCTACGAATTGCGGGCTCAGCTTCTCCATGCCCTTGGGCGCATAGGCTTGCAGCATGCCTTGCTGATCCAGGATCATCAGGCTGGTGGCGGCCAGGCCCCACACCGCATCGGCCTGCGGATTATTCTTTTCCGACAACAGCTTGGCCGTGATCACGCCGGTGGACTCGCGCACCCAACGGATTTCAATATCCGGATTGGCCTTTTCGAACGCATCCTTGTAGTCCTTGACCTGGTCCGCTTCCAGCGCGGTGTAAACAGTCAATACCGTCTTGGCCTGGGCCAGCGGGGCGAACAGGCCGCTCAGGGCCAGACAGGTTGCTACAGCCATCAGCTTCTTCATCGACAACGCTCCTTTGTTTAGACGTATAGACAACTGCCCATACACCAAGCCAGTACGAAAACTGCGGCTACTATGCGCCGCCGCAATGACAAGTCCGTGAACGGAAGATGAAGCTTGTTTTGCTCGACTAGACCCATGCGCCGCAACATTCTTCCGTGCAAACGCATTATGCAGAAATATCTATATTGACAATCAAGGTAGCGCCAAGCGCTTCATTTAGAAATGCCAGGCAACCTCGGAAAGAACAACATGGCCGCACGCTGTCCACCACGCGAACCCCTGCTGCAGCCACGGCAAGCGCCTCAGGGCTATCCTAAGTTTTCCTCAGCGCAGCGCGGCCGCCTGCCGGGAAAGCGTTGATCGATGTCGTTCCGGCTCAAGACCATACTGGGCATCACGCTGATCGAAATGATCACGCTCGGCATCCTGCTGCATTTCAGCCTGGGTTTGCCGCATGACACGGATGCCGCCGAGTTGCAAAAAGGTCTGTGGCTGGCTTGGGCCGCGTTGCTGCTCTCGGCGCTGTTTTCATTGCTGCTCGGCGTCTACCTGACCCGCCATTTGAACGCTCTGCGGCAAGCCGCGGAGCAGATCGCCAACGGCGAGTTGGGCTGCCAAATCCCGGTATCGGGCAAGGATGAGCTGGCGCTCACCATCTGCATGTTCAACCAGATGTCGCGCCGGCTGGCAGAGGAGCATGGCAGGGTGGAAGACGCCTTGCGCCAGGCCGCGCGGTCAGCCGAAAGCCTGCGACAGCAGGACCGGTTGCTCGATGCCATCAACTACCTGCAAAGCCTATTCATAGGCAAGGCCGATCCAGAAACCATGTTCGGCTACGCCCGCGACATCCTGCTGCCATGGTTTGGCGCGGAGGACGGCTTCCTGTGCGAGGTGCGCAATGCGTCGAGCAAGCCGCAGTTTCGGCCGCTCACGCCGGCGCGGTGTCCGCTGCAGCGGATGGATGCCGCCTCCCTGCTCGACATCTGCCTGTACCGCCAACAGGACTGCCTGCTGGGCTTGCAACAAAGCACCAGCGCGACGCTGTGCGACAACAGCCACTTCCTGAGCATTCCCATTCCGCTGGCCTCTCGCGTCGTCGGCACTTTCACCCTGTTTTTTCCCTATCCGGTCACGCCTGAGCGCGGCAACGACATTCCACCCACCCTGCTGAACACGCTGGGCCAACTGATCCTGGCCAACCAGGATCTGCAGATGCTGGAACAGACGCAACTGCAGCTCTCCCGGCAACAGATGCACCTGTCCTCGGTCATCGAAACCTCGATCGACGGCATCGCGACGCTGGACATCCATGGCATCGTCGCCAGCGCCAATGCAGTGGCGGAGCGGATGTTCCAGCTGCCGCGCGGCGGCATGGTGGGCATTGCAATTCAGGAGCTGATTGCCCAAGACGGCCAGCACACCATGCAATCCTTGCTGCACGACAACGGCGTCGCGCTGGGCAGCCTGCTGCAACTCACCGCCATCCGCGCCGACGGCACGACATTCCCGCTGGAGCTGGCGCTCACCCGCATGCCGGACACCGGCGACGCCTGTTTCAATCTGACCCTGCGCGACATCTCGGTCCGCCGGGCCGCAGAACAGGAGCTGATGCGCGCCAAAGAGCAGGCCGATGCCGCCAACCAAGCCAAGAGCGCCTTCCTCGCCACCATCAGCCACGAGATACGCACGCCGATGAACGGCGTGCTGGGCATGCTGGAACTGCTGCAGATGAGCGAACTGGACGCGGAGCAACGGGACACGCTGGACACTGCGCTGGATTCGGCCAGCACCTTGCTGCGGCTGATCGACGACATCCTCGATTTCTCTAAAATCGAGGCTGACCAGCTGGAACTGGTCAAGACGCCCACCGCCATCTGGCCCTTGCTGCAGCGAGTGCTCAGCCTATATGGCCGCTCCGCCGAGCAGAAAAACCTGCACTTCGATCTGGAGATCGATCCCCGGCTGGCGCCGACGCTGCTGCTGGACCCGCTACGGCTGCGGCAGACCCTGCAAAACTTTCTCAGCAACGCGGTAAAGTTCACCGCCACCGGCAGCATCAAGCTGCGAGTGGCGGTGCGACAAGATACCGGCGACAGGCAAGCGCTGTCTTTCGATGTCATCGATACCGGCATCGGCATCGCGCCGGACAAACTGGAAAAACTGTTCCAGCCTTTCACCCAGAGCGATTCCCATACTACCCGCCGCTACGGCGGCGCCGGCCTGGGCCTGGCCATCTGCCGCCGCCTGGCCGAGCTGATGGGCGGCGAGGTGCTGCTGCGCAGCGAGCCTGGCCGCGGCACACAAGCCACCCTCCGTCTCGCCGCGGAGGTTGTCAACACGCCGGACCCCGCGGCCGGCGAGCTGGAAAAAACCGACCACGTCAGCGACCCGTCGAAACGCATCCTGCTGGTGGAAGACAATCCCACCAATCTGAAGCTGGCGATACGCCAGCTGGAAAAACTCGGCTACCGCCCCGACACGGCCGAGGACGGGCAGCAAGCCTTCGAAAAATGGCGGCACGACGAATACCACCTGGTATTGACCGACTGCCTGATGCCGAATATCAACGGCTATGAATTGGCGCGGCTGATCCGCAGCTACGAAGCCGAGCATCCATCGCGCAGGCGCACCCTCGTCATCGCCTGCACGGCCGGCGCCACGCCCGAAGAATTGCAAAAGATCCGCGACTCCGGCATGGACGACTGCCTGGTCAAACCGCTGGCGCTGGATACTTTGGCCAGCATGCTGGAAAACTGGCTGAAAAAACCGCCGCCCACGACCTCGGACGCGACGCCTCACGCCCACGCCGGACAAGCAGCCAACGCTCCGGTCGATCTGTTTGTGCTCATCATGCAGAGCCGCGGCAATCTCAAAACGGAAAATGATCTGCTAGCCGACTTCCTGAGGCAGACCAGACGCCATCTCGCCCGCATCCGCGATGCCATCATCAGCGACAATATGCCGCACATCGCCGCCGCCGCCCGCGATCTCTCCGCCGCGGCAAAGCAGATAGGCGCCCGGGATATCGCCGCAACCGCAGAACACATGGAACAGGCGGCCAGCGCCCTGCGCGCCGAGGCGGCGCCGAGACTGATGCTGCAATTGGAGGCAAACTGCCAGGAGGTGGAGCAATGGCTCGTGCAACGCAGCGCGCCCAACGAGTTGAATCTGGAATGACGGCGCGGCGCCCGCGGGATTGGCTAACATTGAGAAACCCAGCGTCCGATAGGTTCAGATGAATATTCGCCACCTTCTCGACAGCATCGTCACCCGGCTGCTCGCGCTTGCCCTGTTGATCGTCCTCACCGGGTCGCTGACGCGCTACTATGCCTTGAGCGCCTTCCTACGCGAAGACCTCGGCAAGGTGGTGGAGGCGCAGCAGCTGGCGCTGGCCAACTACGTCGCCCATGACATCGACGAAAAGGTGGTGCAGCGCGAAATGCTGCTGAACCGGCTGGCCCGCGACTTGCCCCGCCCCTTGCTGGAGGATCCGGCTCGCTTGGAACAATGGCTGCGTGAGCATTACGACTACCAGCCGCTGTTCTCCATCGGCATGGTGGTGCTAGGACTGGATGGCATGGTGATCGCAGACTACCCCACTGCGCGGGGCCGCAGGCAAATATCGTTTGCCGATCGAGATTATTTCCACGCCGCGCTGTCCGGACGGTCATATATCGGCAAGGCGGCGATCGGCCGCGCAACCAAGGTGCCGGTTCTGCCGATGAGCGTCCCCATCAGGGGGGTAGATGGCCGCGTCCAAGGTGTGCTGGTAGGGGTCACCGCGCTGGGTGCGCCAGGTTTTCTGGAACTGATGCAGCATAGCCGCATCGGCAACCATCAAGACAGCTTCCTGCTGATTTCCCCGGGCGACCGTCAATTCGTCGCCGCCTCGGAACCGGACATGATACTGAAACCGCTTCCGCCGCCCGGCGCCAACCAGCTGCACGACAAGGCCATGACCGGCTGGCGCGGCGCCGGCATCACCATCAACGCCAAGGGCGTGGAGGAAGTCTGCGGCGTCGCCTCGGTGCCCAGCGCCGGCTGGTTCGTCGTGGCGCGGATTCCCAGCAAAGAGGCCTTCGCCACCGTGGATAGGGTCAAGCAATTCACGCTGCGCAATACCTTGCTCGCTCTCGGCATATTCACCATGGTAACGTGCTGCGGCATGTACATCGTGCTGCGTCCGCTGTTCGTGACCGCCCGCCACGCCGACCGGATGACTCGCGGCGAGCTGCCGCTGGAGCCGCTGCCTATCCACCGCAACGACGAAGTGGGCCACCTGATCGCCGCTTTCAACCGCCTGCTGCACAAGCTCGACCGCCATCAGGTGGAGCTGGCCAGACTGGCCCACCACGATCCCTTGACCGGACTGCCCAATCGCGCGTTGCTGACCGACCGTCTGCAAGTGGCGCAGGCCCAGGCCAAGCGCAAGAGCAATGCTCTGGCCCTGCTGTTCATGGACTTGGACGGCTTCAAAACCATCAACGACAAGCATGGCCATAAGGCTGGGGACAAGGTGCTGTGGCTGGTGGCGCAACGGTTGTCGGCGATTGTGCGACAGACCGATACGCTGGCGCGCATCGGCGGCGACGAGTTCGTGCTGCTGTTGAGCGATCTGGACGATAATGCCGAAGACATAGCCCGCACCGTGGCGGCAAAGTGCCTGGAAGCCTTCGCCACGCCTTTCCCCGTCGGCGGGACCGATTGCGCGCTGGGCATCTCCATCGGCATCGCCATCGGCAGCGGCTTGAGCACGCCGGACCGGCTGCTGCAGGCGGCGGACCAGGCCATGTACCGGGTCAAGAAAACCGGCCGCAGCGGCAGCGAAACCATACGCGTGTAGCCGGCGCCGGCCCATCGTCATATTTCCGATGCGGTCCCGACCAACCATTACAGTTTTCCAATTGCGAGAGCGCCCCGATGAGGTTACTGCAAACAATCAAGGTAGGTCCCCGACTCGCCGTCTCCTTCATGGTGCTGCTGGCTTTTTTGCTGGCCATCGCCGCCAGCGTGTGGAGCGGACTGGCCCGAATCGAACAGGCTACCCGCGTCATCGTCAGCGAAGACGCCAGCAAACAGCAGGCGGCGGCGGACCTGGACCGCTACTCGCAAAGCGCCGCGCTGCTGCTGTTGCAGATCGTGTCCACCCCGGAGCAGCCGCAGCGCGTGCCGCTGTACGCGGCGATGGACGAGGCCAACCGCAAGAGCAACGACGCGCTGCAAAGGCTCAAGGCGCTGCCATGGAGCCCCGAGCAGGCTGGCGCGCTGCAAAAACTGGCCGATCTGCGCGCTGCCTACGCCAAGGCCTTCGGCGACACCGTGGACCTGGTCGAGGCCAACGACCCGTCAGCCCTGGCCAAGCAATACGGCAGCCAGACGCGGCCTGCGCTGCAGGCGCTGCTCAGCGCCACCGCGGATCTGGCGGCAGTCCAACAAAGCCACATGAATGCGGAAATGGCCGACGTGCTGTCGCTGATGAGCGCCACCCGCGGCTTGCTTCTGGGCTGCTGCGTCGCGGCCGCGCTGGCTGGATTGCTGCTCGCCTGGAGCGTCACCCGCAGCATTACCCGGCCGCTGGAGCATAGCGTGGCGGTACTGGGCTTGATGGCGCAGGGCGATCTGCGCAGCGAAGTCCATGCCGCCGGCAACGACGAAACGGCGCAAATGCTGCGGCGCATGGGCCGCATGCAGGCGGAACTGGCCACCCTGGTGCGCGAGCTGCGCGCCTCGGCCGACGTGGTGGCGGATACCGCCTCCTCCACCCGCGGCAGCGCCGCGGAAGTGGCCGGCGGGGTCGAACGCCAGCAGGCGGAAATCCATCAGATCAACGGCGTGGTCGGCGACTTCGCCGCCAAACTCGACCGCGCCGCCGTCACCGCCGATCAAGCCAGACGACAGGCCAGGAACGCCGCCGAACTGGCGGACCGCGGGCAAAGCCTGATCGAAACCGCCTCGCGCGAGATCGGCCTGATCGCCGAACAAATCCAGGGCAGCGCCGAGTCGGTGGATGCGCTGCGCCAGCGCGCCAATTCCATGCACGACATGATTGAATCGGTGACCGACATCGCCGAACAAACCAATATGCTGGCGCTTAACGCCGCCATCGAGGCCGCCCGCGCCGGCGAAATGGGCCGCGGCTTCGCCGTGGTGGCGGACGAGGTGCGCAATCTGGCCGGGCGCACCGCCCAGGCCACGCGTGAAATCAATCATGTGATCGCCGCGATGGACAGCCAGACGTCCGAAGCGATGGCGCGCATCCAACAAGGGCACCGCGAGATGGCGCGCGGCGTGGCGCTGATCAGCGAGATCGTCCAACCATTGACCGAGCTGAAACGCGGCGCCACCGCCACGGTGGGCGAGCTGGACCGGCTGGCCGTCGATATCGAGCAACAAGTGCGGGAAAGCCAGGCCATCGCCGGCAGCGTGTCGAAAATCGCCCGCTCCGCCGACGAAAGCCTCAAAGCCAGCCAGGATGCCAGTCTCAGCAGCGGCCGGCTGCAGGAAGTCAGCGCCACCCTGCAAACGCAGATGCGGCGCTTCGTGGTGGATAACTGATCAGACCGGCTGGCGCGCCAGCAGGGCCAGCAAACGCGCGCCGGCCTCGGCCAACTCGCCGTCGTTCCACAGCACCTCGCACCCGGGCGGCGGCGCAAAGCTGCCCGCCTCCACCAGCCGGCGGGCGATGTCCTCGGCCGGCTCCCGGCCGCGTCCCGCCAAGCGCGCCGCCAACACTTCCGGACTGGCGGTGATCCATAACGGACGCAAGGTGGGGAAACGCTGCGCCGCCAGCGGCAGCATCGAACGCGAACCGTTGACCACGACGTCCAAGCCCTGGGCCAGCCACATCGCCACCTCCACGCCCAGTCCATAAGCCAGGCCGTGCCGCCGCCAGCACAAGGCGAAACAGCCGCTCGCCTCGCGCGCGGCAAATTCCTCGGCGCTCAGCGCCACGTGGTTCTCGCCGCCGGCATCGGCCGGCCGGGTGATGTAGCGGTGGGCGAACATCACGCCCGCGCCTGGCGGCAGATGCTGTCGCGCATAAGACAACAGGCTGTCCTTGCCGGCGCCGGACGGGCCGATCACATACCACAGCGTCCCCGGCTCAATCGCCATAACGCGTCACCTCGCCGTCAAAACCGCAGTAAGCCAGATAATGGAAGGGGCCGCCCTGCTCGCGCTCAACAAACACGGCGATGCCATCGACCGCGAGCGCGTTCAAAACGCCGGCGAAATGGCGGCGCGCGCCCTGTTCCAAGGCCTTGGCCTGCGGCGATTCCTTGGGCAGCGTGTCCGATAGCGTCATGTGGAAGCGGAACTGTTCGAACACATAGGGATAGCCCCAGCGCCGATACAGCGTTTGCTGCCGCGGGTCCAGACCCGCGCGCGGCTTGAGCGGCGCGCCGCGGTCTGCCAAGGGTTCCAGCGCCACGGCGCAGGCCGCGGCCAGCTCGTCCAGCTCAGGCGCGGCTTCCGCAGGCCGCAGCGCCAGGAAGCTATCCAGCCAATCCACTTGCAGATTCAACGCAAACGGCCGGAACGCAGCGGCCAACTCGGCCACATGGCGCAGCAGCGTGCCTGCCTGGACATCGATCCGCAGCGGAAACGGCGCTTTCAAGGTGGCGTGCCAGCCATAGCGGGCGGCATCCCGGGTCAGCGCCGCCAAAACGCCGGCATCGATGCCGTCGATCTCAGGCTGCGTCAGCGCCTTGCCGCTGGCGGCATCGCTGCCCAGCCACTGGCAACCGGCGCGCCACAATGGGCTGCCGGGTTTGGGCGCGTAATACACGGCGTAGCGCATCACTCCTGCTCCATCACCAGTTGCACCAGATCGCCATTGAAACAGGTGATGCCGTATTGCACCGGCACGCCGGCCGGGTCGACGTTCAGCGATTTGACGTGCAGCACCGGGCGGTTCTTCGGGATGCCCAGATAATCCACCACTTCGGCATCCGGCAAGCGCGCGGTGACGCGGGTAAAACGGCGGGTATAGTCCGGCACGCCGCAGGCTTCCAGCGCGCGCGTCACCGAGCGATGACGCTGGTAGGCCTCCGGCAGGCCGGGCAAGCGCGCGGCCGGGAAGAACATGGTTGCGTAGTCCACCACCCGCTCTTCCACCCGGCTCAGGGTCTTGATGCGGTACAGCGTGTCGCCAGCCGCCACCTGCAGCAGCTGCGCCAGCTCGGCATTGGCCGGCACCGTGTCGCTGTTCAGGATGTCGATGTCGGAGTTGAGATTCTGCCGCGCCATATTCTGCGAAAAACGCGTGCGCTTGCTGATGGCGTAGTCGATCGCGTTGTCCTGCACGAAAGTGCCGCGCCCCTGCTCCACCCGCAGCAGGCCGCGCTCCACCAGCGTCGCCACCGCGCGGCGTATGGTGTGGCGATTGACGCCGAAGCGCTCGGCCAGCTGCAGTTCGGTGGGCAGCTGCCGGCCCGCCTGCAGCGCGCCGCCGGCGATGTCCGCCGCCAGCGTTTCTTCTATCTGTCGCCACACGGCGACGCCGGAGCCTCTCTCTATCATTCCTATCCTTTCGCGTTTCTTAAATTTCGCCTGGATCAGCAAGTAGCAAACACGGAGCCGACGTGCCCAAGTCCCTTCAAGCCTGCCGCCGGGTGGCAGGCCCGAGGTTTTAAGCGGCTGCATATTTGAGCGATTTGACGTTAGCAAATCGCGAGTTCAGCCGCGCCTCGGGCCTGACGGGAACCGGCGGGCAGCCGCAGGCCAGGCTTGCAGGGTGGCCTTTAGGGGTGGAGGGGATATTTGGCCAAGCAAATATCCCCTCCCTGCCTGCCGGGCAGCCCCGGCTATGAAAAGCATCACCCGCGCAGCGGATTCAAAAACATATTGATCACAGCAGCGCTAAAGCAATCGTCTGAACCCGCCTTGAAAACGTCACAAAACCTTCATCGCCGCATGCTGTTAATCCATTCCGCGCTGCCATTATCATGGATACGTCTATACGTTTATATGAATTTTTCTTGAACCATGAGGCACACGATGGACACCTCCACCCGACAGCGCTGGCTCGCCGTGCTGGCCAACAGCCCAATCGAGCGGCTGCTGGAACTGTTGCCCCCGGCGCTGCCTGCCGCGCCGCGCTGGCTGCGCCGGGCCGAAACCGGCCTGATGATGCTGCAAGGACGCAGCGGCGGCGCCGGCGCGCGCTTCAATCTGGGCGAAATCAGCGTCAGCCGCGCCAGTTGCGAAATAGACGGCCATGTCGGCCACGGCTGGGTGCGCGGCGGCGACGGCCGTCATGCCGAGCTGATCGCCCAGGCCGACTCGCTGCTGCAAGACCCGGCGCGCCATAGCCAGCTGATGGAACAATGGATAACGCCGCTGGCCACCGAGCTGTCCGAGCGCCGCGCCGAACGCTCGCGCGAGGCCGCCGCCAGCAAGGTGGAGTTTTTCACCATGGTGCGGGGAGAATGACCATGCATAGCGCCTTTGTCCATCCGGTGGATCAAGCCCAGCAAACTTTCCGCGCCGTTCTGTCCGCCATGGCAAAGCCCTTGCTGCCGCAGGCCCTGCCGGCTCTGCCGCCAGCCCTGCCCGGCCTGAAAGCCGCCACCGCCGCGTTGCTGTACACCCTGGCCGATCAAGACGTGCGCGTCTGGCTGCCGGCGCTGCCAGACGAGACTATTTCCAGCCTGCGCTTCCATACCGGCATGCGGCTGACCGACTTGCCGGAAGAAGCCGACTTCATCGTCATCGCCCAGGGCATGCCCTTGCCGGATCTGGCCAGCCTGAAAGCCGGCAGCGCCGAATACCCGGACCGCTCCGCCACCCTGCTGATCGAGGTGGCAAGCTTCGCCGAGGATCAGGTGGAAGGCGGCGGCCCCGGCTTCGCCGCGCCGCGCCGTTTCGGCGCCGCCGGTTTGCCATCCGGTTTCTGGGCCGAATGGCGGCGCAACCATGCACGCTTTCCGCTGGGCGTGGACACCGTGCTGATTTCCGACACCCACGTCGCCGGCCTGCCGCGCAGCGTCCGCATCCGGGAGGGTTGAGATGTATGTAGCCGTCAAAGGCGGGGAAACCGCCATCGCCCGCTCCTGGGACCTGCTGGCCGCCGCGCGCCGCGGCGACGAGGACGTTCCAGAGCTGACCATCGCCCAAATCCGCCAGCAGCTGCGCCTGGCCGTGGCCCGCGTGATGCAGGAAGGCTCGCTGTACGATGAAGAGCTGGCCGCGCTGGCGCTGAAACAAGCCAGCGGCGACAGCATCGAAGCCGTATTCCTGCTGCGCGCCTTCCGCACCACCTTGCCGCGCTTCGGCCAGACGCTGCCGCTTGACACCGCCGCGATGCGGGTGCGCCGCCGCGTGTCCGGCACCTTCAAGGACGTGCCGGGCGGGCAGATTCTCGGCCCCACCGCCGATTACACCCAGCGCCTGCTGGACTTCGGTCTGATGGAAACCTCGCAAAAAGTCGAACGGGAACAGGCCGCCGCGCCGCTGCCGGACGCCTTGCCCGGCGTGCTGCGGCTGCTGGACCGCGAGGGCTTGATCGAAGCCGACCTGCCGCCCGACGGCGACCCGGAGCCCTTGGACCTGACGCGCGAGCCGCTGATGTTCCCCGCCAGCCGCCCGGCGCGGCTGCAAAACCTGGCGCGCGGCGACGAGGGCTGGCTGCTGGGCCTCGCCTACTCCACCCAGCGCGGCTACGCCGAAAGCCACCCTTTCGCCGGCGAGATCCGCATGGGCGAAGTCAGCGTGATGATCTGCCCGGAAGAGCTGGGCTTCGAGATCGACATCGGCGAGATCACGCTGACCGAATGCCAGATGATCAACCAATTCGCCGGCAGCAAGACCGCGCCGCCGCAATTCACTCGCGGCTACGGCCTGAGCTTCGGCGAGGCCGAACGCAAGGCGATGGCGATGGCGCTGGTGGACCGCAGCCTGCGCGCAGAAGAGCTGGGCGAAGCCGCCCACGCGCCGGCCCAGCAGCCGGAATTCGTGCTGTATCACAGCGACAATGTCGAAGCCTCCGGCTTCGTCCAGCACCTGAAGCTGCCGCATTACGTGGACTTCCAGGCCGAGCTGGCGCTGATCCGCCAGCTGCGCGCCGCCGCCGGCCAGGAGACCCGCCATGACTGACGCGCGTTACAACTTTGGTTTTCTCGACGAAAACACCAAGCGCATGCTGCGCCGCGGCCTTTTGAAAGCTATGTCCCAATTGTAAGTTGGTAGCCTCTCCCCACCGCTTCCTGCAAACAATGCACAGGTTGTATCTGCTGA